>JAGDMC010000159.1 GCA_017860395.1 Bacteroidota bacterium
TATTGACCTTGATGGTACCAAACTGATGGCAGAGGTAATAAAAGTTACCGGTAAAAATGTGTTCGTACAGGTTTATGAAAGCACCCGCGGTTTAAAAGTAGATCATGAAGCCGAATTTCAGGGGCACATGCTTGAGGTAGCACTTGGCCCGGGAATTCTTTCAAGCAACTATGACGGTCTTCAGAACAACCTTGAAACAATGAAAGGTGTGTTCCTTACAAGAGGTGAACATACAGAGCCTCTTGACCTAGATAAGCTATGGAAATTCACGCCAATGGCTAAACCGGGCGACAGGGTAATTGCTGCTGACTGGCTCGGAGAGGTTCTTGAAGGATGGTTATCACATAAAATTATGGTTCCTTTCGCTTTCAAAGGAGAATATACCGTTAAAACGATTGCTCCGGCAGGTGAATATAAGGTAACCGACACTTTAGCCGTTGTCACCGGCGAAGAGGGACAGGAACATACAATAACTATGATGCAGAAGTGGCCGGTTAAGGTTGCAATTACTGCATATAACGACAAACCAAGGCCTTTCAGGATTATGGAGACCGGCGTGAGAACAATTGACACATTCAACCCAATCGCAGAAGGTGGAACCGGTTTTATTCCCGGCCCGTTCGGATGCGGAAAAACTGTTCTTCAGCACGCAATATCAAAACAGGCCGATGCCGATGTTATTATTATAGCCGCATGCGGAGAGCGGGCAAACGAAGTGGTTGAAACTTTCACAGAGTTTCCGGAACTTATTGACCCACGAACAGGCAGGAAGCTCATGGAGCGGACTACAATCATATGCAACACATCCAACATGCCCGTTGCAGCACGCGAAGCATCTGTGTATACAGCAATGACAATAGGCGAATATTACCGTTCAATGGGTCATAAAGTACTGCTTTTGGCAGACTCTACTTCCCGCTGGGCACAGGCTCTCCGTGAAATGTCAAATCGTATGGAAGAGCTTCCGGGAGCAGACGCATTTCCAATGGACCTGCCGGCAATCATTTCCAGTTTCTATGCAAGAGCAGGTATCGTTAACCTGAATAACGGAAATACCGGATCTGTTACATTTATCGGAACCGTATCTCCTGCGGGCGGTAACCTTAAAGAGCCGGTTACGGAGTCTACCAAGAAAGCCGCAAGATGTTTCTATGCACTTTCCCAAAACCGTGCAGATAAGAAAAGATATCCGGCCGTTGACCCAATTGATTCTTATTCGAAATATCTTGAATATCCCGAAATCATTGAAGATTTGCAGAAAAGGATTAGCCCGGACTGGGTAGAAAAAGTATTGAAAGGAAAAAATATAGCACTTAGGGGAAAAGAGGCATACGACCAGATAAATATCCTCGGGGATGACGGTGTTCCTATTGATTATCACACAAGATACTGGAAATCCGAACTTCTTGACTTTATTATTCTCCAACAGGATGCTTACGATAAAATTGACCAGTCTACACCGCTTGAAAGGCAAAAAATGATGTACGAACTGGTTATTGATATTTGCAATACAGACTTTGAATTTGATGGTTTTGAAGAGTGTGGTAACTTTTACAAAAAGCTTATCAACATTATGCGTCAGATGAACTATTCCGAATACAAAAGCACAGAGTTTAATAATTATCTGGAACAATTAAATAAGGAGATTGGCCATGGCAAGTAAAGCATTTCAAAAAATATACACAAAACTGGAGGCCATTTCAAAAGCTACCATTTCGCTAAGAGCAGGTGGTGTAGCCAATGAGGAACTTGCATCTGTTGCCGGCCGCTTAGCTCAGGTTGTAAAAATTAAAGGCGATCTTGTAACCCTTCAGGTGTTTGAAGGTACCGACGGGATTGCTACCAATGCAGAAGTTGTATTTTTCGGAGAACCACCTGCATTAAATGTAAGTGAAGATCTGGCAGGAAGATTCTTCAACTCTTACGGGCAACCAATTGACAACCGCCCGCCTGTTGAGGGAGAGAGAAGATATATCGGTGGGCCATCCGTAAATCCTTACAGAAGAAAACAGCCATCTGAATTGATTCCTACTGGTATCGCAGGTATTGACCTTAATAACACACTTGTTTCAGGACAAAAAATTCCTTTTTTCGCAGACCCGGACCAGCCTTATAATCAGGTAATGGCACAAGTTGCTCTTAAGGCGGATGTTGATAAAATCATACTGGGAGGCATGGGTCTCACCAATGACGACTATCTTTACTTTAAGCAGATGTTCGAAAATGCAGGAGCATTAAATAAAATCATCAGCTTTGTAAACACTACGGAACAGCCCCCTGTTGAGCGCCTTTTGATACCCGATATGGCACTCACTGCCGCAGAATATTTTGCGGTGGACAAAAATGAAAAGGTGCTAGTCCTTCTTACAGACATGACCCTTTATGCCGATGCTTTAAGTATCGTAAGTAACAGGATGGACCAGATTCCTTCAAAAGACTCAATGCCGGGATCGCTTTACTCCGATCTTGCAAAAATTTATGAGAAGGCCGTACAGCTGCCTACCGGTGGCTCTATAACCATCATCGCTGTTACGACTCTTAGCGGCGGGGACATCACTCACGCTATACCGGATAACACCGGATATATCACCGAAGGACAGTTGTTCCTGAGAACCGATACCGATACAGGAAAAGTTATCGTTGACCCTTTCAGGTCTTTATCACGTTTGAAACAACTTGTTATTGGCAAGAAAACAAGGGAGGACCACAACTACGTAATGAATGCGGCTGTGAGGCTATATGCCGATGCTGCCAATGCCAAAACAAAACTTGAGAATGGATTTGACCTTAGCGACTATGACATGAGGTGCCTTGATTATGCAAAAGCATATTCAAACAGGCTTCTGGCTATAGACGTAAACATAAATATCACCGAAATGCTTGACACTGCCTGGGAACTGTTCAAAAAATATTTCACCAAGGAAGAGTTGAGTATCAAGGCTGAGATTCTTGAAAAATACTGGAAAACAGCATAGATTAAGAGCATGGCTATAAAATTCCAATTCAACAAAACTTCTCTTAACGACCTTAACAAACAACTTAAGGTGAGAACCAACGCTTTGCCTACACTCAAAAACAAAGAGTCGGCCCTGCGCATGGAGGTTAAGAGGGCAAAGAAACGCTCCGAGGAGCTGTTGGATCAATTGGCCTCCTCATTAAAATCTTATGACTATCTCGCAGGTCTCTGGAATGAATTTGAACCCGGACTTATATCTGTTAAAGACATTACTCTGGAAACAGTTAAAATTGCCGGAATAAAAACCCCGTCTCTTAAGGAGGTATTGTATGATGTAAAACCATACAATCTCTTTTCAAAACCTTTATGGTACACCGACGGGATTTCCATTCTTAAGCAACTTGCACAACTGGGAATTGAGTCTGAGATTTATGAGCAGAAGATGCATCTTCTTGAATTTGCCCGTAAAAAAACTACTCAAAAGGTAAATCTCTATGAGAAAGTTCAAATTCCGGGTTATAAGGAAGCTATTTTGAAGATTAAACGATTTATGGAGGACGAAGAGAATCTTTCAAAGGCCTCTCAGAAAATTGTAAAAAACAGACACCTGCAGGAGGAGGATGCGATATGATTGCAAGAATGACTAAATACTCCTTTATTGTTTACCAGCCGGAACTTAAAGATTTTCTTGGAAAAGTTCAGGAACTCGGGATGGTGGATATAAGAAGAGAGAATAAAGCTGTTGACAATCACTCTAAAGAGCTGCTTAGCGCAGTTCAGGGCAATTCTCTGGTTATCAAAAAGCTGAAGGAGCTCAGGGAATCTTTAAAAGAGGTTACTCCATCTGAATCCGGATTGCAAACGGATCTGAATGCCAAAGAGGTGTTCAAAACTATTGAGAGTTCTCTTGAAAACAGAGATATCTGGATTGCAGAAGAGAAAAATCTGATAAAAGAACTTGAAGAGTCGGTTATCTGGGGGGCATATAATAAAGAGGATATTCACCGGCTCGAATCGTTAGGATACAAACTCCATTTCTACTGCGTTTCCGAAAATAACTTTAATCCTGAGTGGGATAAGGAATACCTGCTTCAGGTACTCAACAAAGAGGGAGGAAAATATTATTTTGTAATACTTTCTCCTGTTGGATCCGATTTTCTGTTCAAGCACCCGGAAAGCAGATTTCCTCAAAACTCCTTTGATATTGTTGAACAGAAACTTAAGGAGGCAAGAAAGAATATTTCCGACAGTAATTCATATCTGGCAGGAATCCTGAAAAAGGTTGATTTTCTGGAAAAAGCTCTCGATTCGGACAAGTCTGTCCTTGATCTTTATCTTGCCGGC
>JAGDMC010000022.1 GCA_017860395.1 Bacteroidota bacterium
GCAAAAATGAGGAACAGTACAAATACATTCAAAAAATACTCCGAACTGGCAAAGGTGCCATAATTCTCAGGTGTCCAGCCTCTGCTTCCCTCAAGCAAACTTTGCAGGGGAGATAAGACATCAACAAACATGTAAGCAAAGAACATCATCGAAGCCAGTAGGACAAGTACAGTCCATCGAATGGCAGGTCTGTCCTTTAATAATAGCGATTTATTTTCCACAGTTAAAGTTGTTAAAATGGATTAATTTTTTTTAGAAAAAGCTTACTAAGTTAGGCCATTTTATTCAATCCGCAAAATATTTATTAAATTCTGCCAACTTGGAAATATGTTGTATATTGCCTCGTTTTTAAATGATCTTATTCAACAAACCGGACGGTTTATTGTTATAATAAAGAAATTGAAAAGGAATGAGGTATTTGGATAAAATTAACTCACCTGATGATCTTAAACGGCTGCCAAAAGATAAATTACCAGAGGTCTGTAAAGAGCTCAGAGAGTTTATTATATCTGCGTGTGCCGAAAATCCGGGTCATATTGGAGCCAGTCTTGGAACTGTAGAACTTACAGTTGCTCTTCACTACCTATATAATACACCAACAGATAAAATAATATGGGATGTGGGCCATCAGGCCTATGCACATAAAATCCTGACGGGCCGCCGGGATTCATTTGTAAATAACAGAAAGTACAAAGGCATAAGCGGGTTCCCGAAAATGAGTGAGTCGCCATACGACTCTTTTGGCGTTGGACACTCTTCAACATCCATCTCGGCTGCACTTGGAATGGCGGTTGCCGCGAAAAGGGCCGGCAGTGACGAGCAGGTTGTCGCCATTATCGGAGACGGCGCTCTCACCGGAGGACTGGCATACGAAGGGCTAAACAATGCAGGTGTGCTTAAAACCGACATACTTGTCATTTTAAACGACAATCAGATTTCAATTGATGCAAGCGTGGGAGCTTTGCACAACTATATGCTCAAATTTGTAACCTCTCACTTTTACAATAAAACAAAGAAACGAATCTGGAACATTATTGGCTCGGAGTCTGTTCGTAAGCTCTTTCATAAATTTCTTTTCAGCACAAAAATGGCCTTTTTTAAAAACGGGTCTATTTTTGAATCGCTTGGATTCCGGTATTTCGGTGTTATAGATGGTCATAATCTAAATCAGCTTACCGAGACAATTCTTCAGTTAAAAAAGATTAAAGGTCCAAAAATCCTTCATATAGTAACAAAGAAGGGAAAAGGATATAAACCTGCGGAAGATGATCAGGTTATATGGCACTCCCCGGGCACTTTCGATAAAGTCACCGGAGTAAGAAAAACCAACGGGACACCTTCAATTTCGAAATATCAGGATGTATTTGGAGAGACACTTCTTGAACTTGCAAAATTAAATCCTAAAATTATGGGCATCACTCCGGCAATGCCAAGCGGATGCTCAATGAATATATTAATGCAGGAGATGCCGGACAGGGCTTTTGACGTGGGTATTGCAGAAATGCATGCCGTTACATTTGCCGCAGGCCTTGCAGCAAGAGGGCTTCTACCCTTCTGCAACATATATTCGAGTTTCATGCAGAGAGCCTATGACGGTATAATACATGATGTTGCCACTCAAAATCTTAAAGTTGTCTTTTGTCTGGACAGAGGCGGGCTTGTTGGAGAAGACGGAGCCACTCACCATGGCGCATATGACTTTTCTTATATGAGATGCGTCCCCAATCTGGCAATTGCAGCGCCAATCAACGAACTGGAACTTAGAAATATGATGTATTCCGCACAGCTTCCCGAATATGGAGCAATATCTATAAGGTATCCCCGAGGAAACGGAGTTGGATTGAAATGGAGAGGCGTTGCGTTTGAAAAAATTGAACAGGGAAAGGCACAGTTGCTAAATGACGGGGAAGGCATAGCTATCCTGAGCATTGGCACTGCAGGAAATAATGCAGCTGAGGCTGTGGAAAAAGCAAAGGAGTCGGGAGTTTCTGTAATGCATTACAACATGCGTTTTTTAAAGCCTTTGGATGTAGCGGCAATTGACAATGCTGCCGCAAAATGTAAAACAATTATTACAGTTGAGGATGCTTCTGCAATTGGAGGCCTGTTTTCGGCTGTATGTGAATATGTTGCATCCGGCTCACTTTCAGTTAAAGTGATTAATTTGGGTATCCCGGACAAATTTATAGAACAGGGCTCTGTTCCTGAATTGCAGGCAGAGTGCGGTTACGATTTTGACGGAATTCTAAAAACGATAATGGATGTCGCACAGGGAAGAGCATAAGAAAAGAGTTGTACACTTTGACCATAAAACACATGAGGAGAACCACCATGCTGTAAAACCGCCAAAGTACTCTCTCATCAAAGGTGTGAAATATCATAAACACCTGCCGCAGCGCGACGAGAGAAGCCTAAAACTGGACTCTGTTCTCACACACCCTGTATGGGGTCTTCTTATATTCATATTTATTATATGGTTCATGTTCTTTGCCACATTCCGCCTGGGGGCATATCCTCAGGCAGGTATCGAGTGGCTCATGGATCAGGCGGCAATACTCATACATAGTAACATGTCCCAGGGATGGCTCAACGATTTTCTGAGCCAGGGAGTAATTATGGGTGTGGGTAGTGTGCTTGCCTTTCTTCCAAATATATTAATACTGTTTTTCTTCCTGTCCCTTTTGCAGGAAACCGAGTACCTTCCGAGGGCAGCAACAATCATGGATAAGTATATGCACCGGATAGGGCTTCACGGCAGTTCTTTTATCCCTCTGCTCATGGGATTCGGCTGCAATGTGCCTGCAATAATGGCAACGAGAACAATTGAAAGGAAATCGGACAGGATCATTACGATGCTCATGATACCTTATATACCGTGCAGCGCAAGAATACCCACCTTCCTGCTTTTTTCCGGAATATTTTTCCCCGAAAATCAGGTTATGGTATTGAGTCTCCTCTATTTTGGAGGGATATTGACCGGTGTACTCATGGCTATACTTTTCAAAAAAATCTTTTTCAACTTTGGAATTAAAGATTACGATATTCCTCTCCCGGCATATAAGAACCCGTCTTTGATACATTCTCTTAAAAACATGTGGGATGCATCAAAGCAATATCTCCAGAAGATTGGAACGGTGGTTCTTCTTGCCGTGATAATAGTGTGGGCACTTGACTATTTCCCGTTAAAGGGAAAAGAAAATCCCGGACAAATAAGGGAATCATACCTTGCCAGTTTTGGTAAAGCAATTGAACCTGCAATGAAACCGCTTGGATTTGACTGGAAAATGACAGTTAGCCTTGTAACCGGAATTACTGCAAAAGAGTTTATCATAAGCACATTGGGAGTTGTTTATCAGGCCGATGACAACAGACATCCCAACGCAGAGCCAAACACATCACTAATGGCCAGAATAAGGGCAGAAGAGGTGTTCAATAAGGCAAATGCTCTGTCCTTCATGATATTTGCACTTCTTTACATGCCTTGTGTTGCCACGGCATATACAATAAGAAAGGAATCCGGGAGCTGGAAATGGGCTATTTTATCAATTGTAAGTACAATTGCAGTTGCCTGGATAGCAGGATTTTTCGCATACAGGGCAGGCCTGTTGTTGTTCTTGTAATATTGATTTTGTTATGGGCCACAATTATTTTCTAATTTTTTTTGGAGTTTAATCAAAAACCTATATCTTTGCAGTCCTCTAATTGAAAAGGGGGAAGAGCATTTAATGCCGATGTAGCTCAGTTGGCCAGAGCAGCTGATTTGTAATCAGCTGGTCGGGGGTTCGAATCCCTCCATCGGCTCTAAGTTTTTTGAAGAATTGTAAAAATGGGGAGATACCAAAGTGGCCAACTGGGGCAGACTGTAAATCTGCTGGCTTACGCCTTCGTAGGTTCGAATCCTGCTCTCCCCACTTTTTGTTATTTGCGGAAGTAGCTCAGTCGGTAGAGCATCAGCCTTCCAAGCTGAGGGTCGCGGGTTCGAACCTCGTCTTCCGCTCATAGTAAGCCAGTGTAGCTCAGAGGTAGAGCGCTTCCTTGGTAAGGAAGAGGTCATGGGTTCAATTCCCATCACCGGCTCTACAAGTGTGTAAAAAATTCATTAATATTAAATTTAATTATCATGGCAAAAGAAACTTACAAAAGGGACAAGCCACACGTAAACATTGGAACCATCGGTCACGTTGACCACGGTAAAACCACACTGACTGCTGCAATCACAATGGTGCTTGCCAGAAAAGGTCTGTCTGAAATACGTTCATTCGACTCAATCGACAACGCTCCTGAAGAAAAAGAGCGTGGTATCACTATTAACACCGCACACATTGAGTATTCAACTGAAGCACGTCACTATGCTCACGTTGACTGCCCGGGTCACGCTGACTACGTTAAAAACATGGTTACAGGTGCTGCCCAAATGGACGGTGCAATTCTCGTTGTTGCTGCAACAGACGGTCCTATGCCTCAAACACGTGAGCACATTCTTCTTGCTCGCCAGGTAAACGTTCCCAGAATTGTAGTATTCTTAAACAAAGTTGATATCGTTGACGATCCGGAAATGATTGACCTTGTTGAGATGGAAGTTCGTGAACTTCTAAGTTTCTATAAATATGATGGCGATAACGCTCCTGTTATCCGCGGTTCTGCACTTGGTGCTTTGAACGGTGACCCTCAGTGGGAAGATAAAGTTATGGAGCTTATGAATGCTGTTGACACATTCGTTCCAATTCCTCCTCGTGAAAACGAAAAACCATTCCTTATGCCGGTTGAAGACGTGTTCTCAATCACAGGACGTGGTACAGTTGCTACAGGTCGTATCGAAACAGGTGTTATCAAAACCGGTGAAGAAATTCAGGTTATCGGTCTTGGCGAAGAGCCAAAGAAATCTGTTGTTACAGGTGTTGAAATGTTCCGCAAGATTCTTGACAGAGGTGAAGCCGGCGACAACGTAGGTCTACTTCTTCGCGGTATCGACAAAAAAGATATCAAACGTGGCCAGGTTATTGCTAAACCAGGTACTATAACTCCTCACAAGAAGTTTAAAGCAGAAATTTATGTATTGAAGAAAGAGGAAGGCGGACGTCACACTCCATTCCACGATAAATATCGTCCTCAATTCTTCATCCGTACACTTGACATCACAGGAGAAATCTTCCTTCCGGAAGGAACTAAGATGGTTATGCCTGGTGATAACGTTACAATTCAGGTTGAACTTATCTACCCAGTAGCTATCAACCAAGGTCTTCGCTTTGCAATCCGCGAAGGTGGCCGTACAGTTGGAGCAGGTCAGGTAACTGAGATTCTCGACTAATTACCTTATAAGTTAGTCGCTCAAAAGGCGGCTAACTTAATATACAGGGGCATAGTTCAAGGGTAGAATAGCGGTCTCCAAAACCGTTGATGGGCGTTCGAATCGCTCTGCCCCTGCAATATCAGTGGTTACGCGCAGGTATTATTTAAATACGGTCGATGCACAAAGCTTCCGGTTGCAAAGACCGATAATTATAAAAAAATGAACAGAGTAAAGTTGTACCTTCAGGAATCGTACACCGAGTTAGTAAAAAAAGTGAGCTGGCCAACATGGTCCCAGCTTCAAAGTTCGGCAATTGTTGTTATGGTTGCTTCGCTTATTTTTGCTATTGTCGTTTTTGTCATGGACTTCGGGTTCAGAAACATAATGACATTCATATACAATTTGTTGTACTAAACTTATGAGTGAAATTTCCAAAAATTGGTATGTCGTCAGAGCTGCCGGCGGTAAGGAAAAAAAGGCGAAAGAGTACATCGAAAGCGAAATCAAGAGACTAAATCTTCAAGACAAAATCTCTCAGGTTTTGATTCCCACCGAGAAAATTTATCAGGTTAAAAATGGTAAAAAAGTCTCGATGGATCGTATTTTCTTCCCCGGATATATCCTTATTGAGGCTATACTGACCCCTGAGATTCAACACATAATCCGGGACATACCCCATGTGTCCGGCTTCCTCACAGACAAGACCAGCAAGGATAACATCCCTGTTCCTCTTCGTCAGGCTGAGGTAAATCGAATACTGGGAAAGGTAGACGAACTTGCAGAAATGGAAGAGGAAAACATCACTCCTTTCATTATCGGTGAAGCCGTCAAGGTAGTCGACGGTCCATTCAACGGGTTCGACGGATCTGTTGAAGAGATTGACGAAGACAAGAAGAAGGTTAAAGTGATGGTCAAAATTTTTGGAAGGAAAACTCTTCTGGAGTTGAACTTTGTTCAAGTAGTAAAAGACTAAAAAAATAATAATTATGGCTAAAGAAGTTGCCGCACTCATTAAATTGCAGATCAAAGGCGGTGCAGCTAATCCCTCTCCTCCTGTAGGACCTGCTTTAGGTTCGAAGGGTGTAAACATTATGGATTTCTGCAAGCAGTTTAATGCTCGTACCCAAGAAAAGGCCGGTAAAATTCTCCCAGTGATTATCACTGTTTTCAGTGACAAATCATTTACATTTATTGTAAAACAACCCCCTGTTGCCGTGCAGTTGAAAGAAGCTGCCAAATTACAGTCGGGCTCGGCAGAACCAAACCGTAAGAAAGTAGGCTCAGTAACTTGGGAACAAATCCGCGAGATAGCTAATGACAAAATGCCCGATATGAATGCATTTACCATGAAGTCTGCCATGAGTATGGTAGCAGGTACAGCACGCAGTATGGGTATTAATGTTACAGGCACATTTCCTGAAGATGTAATTTAAAAATCCTGCGAAAATGAGTAAGCTGACAAAAAATCAAAAATTAGTATACGCAAAGGTTGACGATCATAAGCAATATAAGCTCATGGATGCATGCAATCTTGTAAAGGAAGTTACCTTTACAAAGTTTGACTCGTCTGTTGATATTGCAGTCCGCCTTGGTGTTGACCCCCGTAAAGCGAATCAGATGGTTCGCGGCGTGGTAACTCTTCCGCACGGAACAGGTAAAGCAGTTCGTGTACTTGTGCTTTGTACTCCTGACAAGGAGGCTGAAGCAAAAGAAGCGGGAGCTGACTTCGTCGGATTGGATGACTTTATCGAGAAGATAAAGGGTGGTTGGACAGATGTGGATGTTATTGTATGTACTCCTTCTGTTATGGCCAAGATTGGTGCAATTGGAAGGATCCTCGGTCCCCGTGGCCTTATGCCAAACCCTAAAACCGGTACTGTTACCATGGAAGTAGGGAATGCCGTTAAGGAAGTTAAAGCCGGTAAGATTGACTTTAAAGTAGATAAACAAGGTATTGTTCATGCTGCAATCGGTAAAGTATCGTTTGCTCCGGAACAACTTGCAGAAAATGCTCATGAGTTTTTCAATACTGTTATGAAACTTAAACCACAGGCGCTTAAAGGTACTTATGTAAAAAGCATCTTCTTGTCTTCGACAATGAGTCCAGGTATAAATATCGATAGCAAGTCGTTTAGTGCTGCTGAATAATACAAATGTTTTATGAGAAAAGAGGAAAAAACAAAAATTATTGAAAGCCTGGCAGCGCAATTAGATGAAACACCTAATTTCTATTTAGCAGACATTTCCGGCCTTAACGCCGAAAATACCGCTAGACTGCGCCGTGCTTGCTTCGAGAAACAGATAAAGTTGGTTGTTGTAAAGAACACTCTACTTCGCAAAGCTCTTGACAAAAAAGCTAATGCCGAAACAGAGTTGCTCTACCCTATATTAGAAGGACCTTCTGCAGTAATGTTCACCGAATCGGCGAGCTCACCTGCAAAACTTATTAAGGAATTTGGCTCGAAATATGGCAAACCTATCCTTAAAGGTGCTTTTGTACAGGAATGTGCATATATTGGTGTAAACCAACTGGATGCACTAGTATCAATTAAGTCTCGTGAAGAACTCATTGGAGACATTATAGGTCTTCTTCAATCTCCGGCCCAAAACGTTATTTCTGCCCTACAGGCAAATGGCGGTGGAAAAATAGCCGGTATTGTAAAGACACTTTCAGAAAAAGAGTAATAAACATAAAAAATCATTTAAATAATTAAAACCATGGCAGATATCAAAAAATTTGCAGAAGAACTAGTAAACCTGTCTGTAAAAGATGTACAAGAATTGGCAAAAATTCTAAAAGACGAGTATGGTATTGAACCTGCAGCTGCTGCTGTTGCAGTTGCCGCACCTGCTGCTGCTGCTGCTGCTGTTGAAGTAGAGCAAACCCAATTCGACGTTATTCTTAAGGCTCCGGGTATGGCTAAATTACAAATCGTTAAGATTGTAAAAGAGATTACCGGTCTTGGTCTGAAAGAAGCTAAGGATTTAGTAGACGCTGCTCCTAAAGCAATTAAGGAAAAAGTTTCTAAAGCCGAAGCAGAACAACTCAAAGCTCAATTAGAAGAGGCTGGCGGAGAAGTTGAGATTAAATAACTCCACATCCCGTTAATCGGGTATTCATATCAGGTTTAGAGTCTTTAAGGCTCTAAACCTTTTGTCGTTATTTTAATTTATTTTCAACCAATCCGAAAACAATGTCGCAAAAAAATAATAATCAGCGGATTACATTCGCGACTTCAAAATCCCTTCTGGATTATCCCGACTTTTTAGAGGTTCAGCTAAAATCTTTCAAAGATTTTTTTCAGCTGGATACAACTCCGGAAAATCGAAAAAATGAAGGTCTTTATAAAGTTTTTCAAGAGGTTTTTCCTATTACGGACACCCGTAACAGCTTTGTTCTTGAATTCATTGACTATTTCATTGACCCTCCGCGCTATTCACTTGAGGAGTGTCTTGACAGAGGTCTCACATACAGTGTGCCTTTAAAGGCAAAACTGAAACTTTATTGTACCGATCCAACACACGAAGATTTTGAAACCATGATCCAGGATGTATATCTTGGAACTATCCCATATATGACCCCAAGGGGTACATTCGTTATCAACGGTTCGGAGCGAGTAATCGTTTCGCAGCTCCACCGTTCACCGGGCGTTTTCTTCGGACAAAGTATTCACGCAAACGGTACAAAACTATATTCGGCAAGAATTATCCCTTTCAAGGGTTCATGGATCGAGTTTGCAACTGACATTAACAATGTCATGTATGCATACATCGATAGAAAGAAAAAACTGCCGGTAACAACACTACTCAGGGCCATCGGCTACGAAAGCGATAAGGAGATTCTGGACATATTTGGTCTGGCCAATGAGATAAAGGTTAACAAGGCAAACCTTAAAAAATGCATTGGAAGTAAGCTGGCCGCAAGGGTACTTACATCATGGAACGAAGACTTCGTGGATGAGGATACCGGAGAGGTAGTATACATCGAGAGGGTAAAAATTATTCTCGACCGCGAAACTGTTATCGAAGAAGATCATGTGGACGCAATTCTGGAATCGGGAGTGAGCACCATTCTCATTCATAAGGAAGATGTAAATCTCAATGATTTTGCAATTATCGCAAACACCCTCCAGAAAGACCAGTGTAACACCGGCAAAGAGGCTGTTTACTATACATACCGCCAGCTGCGTAACTCAGAACCTGCCGATGAGGCAACTGCAAGAGACGTAATCGACAAGCTATTCTTCTCCGACAAGAGATATGACCTTGGCGAAGTTGGCCGTTACAGATTAAACCGTAAGCTCAATCTTAATATACCCGATGAGACAAGGGTTCTCACAAAACAGGATATTATTGAGATTATCCGATACCTTATACAACTAATAAATTCAAAAGCTACTGTTGACGATATCGACCACCTTAGCAACCGTCGTATCCGTACCGTAGGCGAGCAGCTTGCAAACCAGTTCAGCGTTGGTCTTTCCCGTATGGCAAGAACCATTCGCGAAAGGATGAATGTGAGAGATAATGAAGTCTTCTATCCGATAGACCTCATAAATGCAAAAACTCTCTCATCTGTTATCAGTTCATTCTTCGGATCAAGCCAGCTCTCTCAGTTTATGGACCAGACAAACCCACTTGCCGAAATGACACACAAACGTCGTCTTTCTGCACTGGGCCCAGGCGGTCTTTCACGAGACAGAGCAGGTTTCGAAGTACGTGACGTTCACTATACACACTATGGCCGTCTCTGCCCTATCGAAACTCCTGAGGGACCAAATATCGGTTTGATTTCATCTCTTTGCGTTTACGCCAAGATAAATGATCTCGGATTTATTGAAACCCCATACCGCAAAGTTGTGGAAGGCTTTGTAGACATGACCGCCAAAGGATGCGTGTACATGAGTGCCGAAGATGAAGAACAGAAGATGGTGGCTCAGGCAAATGTACATATCGCCGAAGATGGTCTTATCACAGACGACAGAATTAAATGTCGTTACGAAGCAGACTATCCTGTTGTAGGAAAGAAAGAGATTGACCTTGTAGACGTTTCTCCTAATCAGATTGCGTCAATTGCTGCGTCACTCATTCCTTTCCTCGAACACGACGATGCAAACCGCGCACTCATGGGATCAAACATGATGCGTCAGGCCGTTCCGCTTATTCGTCCTGAGGCTCCAATTGTTGGAACCGGTCTTGAAGGACCCGTTGTACGCGATTCAAGAACTCAGATTGTTGCAAGAGCAAAAGGTGAAGTAGTTTATGTTGACGCCCGTGAAATTCATCTTAAATATGAGATGACAGACATCGAAAGATTCATAAGCTTCGAACCGGAAATTACAGTATACAGAATACCGCTCTACCGTAAGACAAACCAGAACACCTCAATCACCCTTAAACCTATTGTAAGGAAAGGAGATAAAGTTGTTCCGGGCCAGATTATGACAGAGGGGTACGGTACTCAAAACGGTGAACTTGCACTCGGCCGCAACTTAAAGGTTGCATTCATGCCTTGGAAGGGATACAACTTTGAGGATGCTATTGTACTTTCGGAAAGACTTCTCAGAGAAGATGTATTTACCTCTATCCATGTGGATGAATACATAATGGAAGTTCGCGATACAAAAAGGGGTATGGAAGAACTTACTTCCGACATTCCAAATGTGAGCGAAGAAGCTACAAAAGACCTCGACGAAAACGGTATTATCCGCATTGGTGCCAATGTTGAGCCGGGAGATATTCTTATTGGTAAGATTACTCCTAAAGGTGAGAGCGACCCTTCTCCGGAAGAAAAACTCCTCCGGGCAATTTTTGGTGACAAAGCAGGAGACGTAAAAGATGCATCACTGAAAGCATCCCCTTCTCTCAGAGGTACCATCATTGAGAAGAGACTCTTCTCAAGAGTTGCCAAAGAGAACAACAAGAGAGGAAAAACCACATCTAAGAACCAGTTGCAGCAGGCAGAAGAGAACTTCAGCCG
>JAGDMC010000160.1 GCA_017860395.1 Bacteroidota bacterium
CTCATTTCAAAAAGCGTAAGCGAAAATAACTTCTTCGTTTTACCGGATATTGGAATGGAAATAGCGGAACTTGAGAAGAAAGAGCTCAAACCGGAAGAGAAAATTGCGGCCAAGGATGCTCTGCTGAGCGACTATGCAGTAAAGAGCGAGAGGGTTCATACAGTGAATCAGCTTCTCAAGGCATACACAATGTTTGAAAAGGACGTTGAGTATGTTGTGATGGACAACAAGATTAAAATTGTTGACGAGCAGACCGGCCGTATACTGGAGGGAAGAAGATATTCCGATGGACTGCATCAGGCAATCGAGGCAAAGGAGATGGTTAAGGTTGAGGCCGCAACACAAACGTTTGCAACAATCACACTACAGAACTATTTCCGTATGTATCACAAGCTTGCCGGTATGACCGGTACAGCAGAAACAGAAGCTGGTGAGTTTTGGTCTATCTATAAGCTGGATGTAGTGGTAATTCCTACAAACCGGCCTATAGACAGGAAAGACATGGAGGACTTCATCTTCAAAACGAAGAGGGAGAAATATAATGCCGTTATTGATGAAATTGTCCGTCTTACCAAGGAAGGCCGTCCTGTACTTGTGGGAACCACTTCTGTTGAGGTTTCGGAACTCCTGAGCAGGATGTTAAAGATAAGAAACATCAAGCATAACGTCCTCAATGCAAAACAACACGCAAGAGAGGCGGAAATTGTTGCAGAGGCAGGTCAGCCTTCAGCTGTTACAATCGCAACCAATATGGCCGGTCGTGGTACCGACATCAAGCTCGGCCCGGGAGTAAAGGAAGCGGGTGGTCTTGCAATTGTTGGTACAGAAAGACACGATTCAAGACGGGTTGACCGTCAGCTCAGAGGTCGTGCCGGTCGTCAGGGTGACCCCGGTTCTTCAAGTTTCTTCGTTTCTCTCGAAGACGATCTTATGAGGCTTTTCGGTTCCGAAAGAATAGCAGGTCTTGTAGATAAAATGGGTTTAAAAGAGGGAGAGGTTCTTCAGCACTCAATGCTGTCGAAGTCAATTGAAAGAGCTCAGCGCAAAGTAGAAGAGAACAACTTTGGAATTCGTAAGAGACTGCTCGAGTACGACGACGTAATGAACTCTCAGCGCGAGGTTATATATACAAGAAGAAGAAATGCGCTATACGGCGAAAGGGTTGATGTGGATGTGCAAAATCTGATTAACGACTATAGTGAATCACTTGTTGCTGCAAACCACGGTTCGGCCGATTATGAAACCTTCTCATACGAAACCATCCGTCTGCTCTCGATAGAGCCCGGTATGGATGAGGAGACGTATAATAAAGCCAGCCAGGACGAGGTCTTTGAAAAATTCCTGAGTAATGTGCATTCTGTTTACAAGAGGAGAATTGATTTCCTTACTCAGCAGGCATGGCCCATCATGAAGCAGATATATGAAACTCAGAGTGCGACATATGAGAATATTGCCATTCCGGTGAGCGATGGAACAAAGATGATGCAGGTTGTGGTAAACCTGAAAAGAGCATACGAAACAGAGGGTAAGGAATTGGGAAGGGCTCTTAACAAAAACATAACACTCATGCTCATAGACGAGCACTGGAAAGAACATCTCAGGGAGATGGACGACCTTAAGCAGTCAGTGCAGAATGCAACATATGAGCAGAAGGATCCGCTTCTTATTTATAAATTCGAAAGTTTCCAGTTGTTCAAGACAATGCTTGAAAGAGTAAACAGAGATGTTCTTGCATTCCTTTTAAAGGCACATATCCCGCTCCGTGAAGCTCAGAAAGAGCCTATCAGTGTCCGTCAGGAACAAAGGAAAAAGACTGATTTGAGCAATATGCGCACATCTCGTCAGGACCTTGCAACATCGGCCGGTGAACCAAAGACTCAGGCGCCTGTTCATGTAGAGAAGAGAGTAGGAAGGAATGATCCGTGTCCGTGCGGAAGCGGTAAAAAATTCAAGAACTGTCACGGAGCTAATAGTTAGTATAAATTAAAATTTTTTCAGATATGTTTGATTTAGTAGTTGTGGGATCCGGACCCGGAGGTTATGTTGCGGCAATCCGTGCTTCTCAGCTGGGGATGAACACTGCGGTTATTGAAAGATCGGAGCTTGGAGGCATTTGTCTTAACTGGGGTTGCATCCCGACCAAGGCTCTGCTGAAAAGTGTACAGGCACTTCACTATGCACAACATTCGGCCGATTACGGATTTGAAATAAACGGAGAGATAAAGCCAGACCTTGCAAAAATTGTTGAAAGAAGCAGGGGCGTATCGGCAAATATGAGCCGTGGTATAGAGTATCTGTTCAAAAAAAATAAGATAACAGTTATAAGCGGAACCGGGAAAATCCTGGAAAAAGGTAAAGTTGAAGTAACAGCTGCCGATAATACCAAAAGTGCTGTTGAAGCAAAAAACATAATTATAGCAACCGGAGCGAGAGCAAATTCATTACCGTTCGCACCAGTTGACGGGAAGAAAATTATATCGTACCGTCAGGCCCTTGTTCCTGAAACTCTTCCAAAGAGCCTTGCCGTAATAGGCTCAGGTGCAATTGGAAGTGAGTTCGCATATTTTTATCGTTCTCTTGGAGTTGAGGTATATCTTATTGAATATCTCGACAACATAGTGCCGCTTGAAGACGAAGAGGTTTCAGCTCAGCTTAGCCGCTCCTTCCGTAAAATGGGCATGAAGGTTTTGATTTCTGCTCAGGTAAAAAGTGTGGATACTTCCGGAGATATTTGCAAGCTTACAGTTCAGACAAAGAAAGGTGAGGAGGTAATTGAGGCAGAAAGGGTTCTTTCCGCAGTTGGAATTGTATCCAATATTGAGAATATCGGGCTTGAAGAGGCCGGGGTTGAAGTTCAGAGAGGGAAAATAAAGGTCGACAGTTTCTATGAAACAAATGTTAAGGGGATATACGCAATAGGTGATGTTATTGCAACTCCTGCACTTGCACATGTTGCATCGGCCGAAGGTATATGCTGTGTGGAAAAAATAGCAGGATTGAACCCTGAGGCGATTAACTACGATAATATTCCCGGTTGTACTTATGCATCACCGGAAATTGGATCTGTAGGAATAACAGAAAAGGCAGCCAAGGAGAAGGGTATCGAATACAAAATCGGAAAATTTCCTTTTACTGCTTCCGGCAAGGCAGCAGCGGCAGGCGACAAGGATGGCTTTGTAAAACTGGTAATTGACGCTAAGACGGATAAGGTCCTTGGTGTACACATGATTGGAGCCAATGTAACAGAAATGGTTTCAGGTATTGTTGTGGCACGCAATTTGGGCGTTAAAGCCAGCGACCTGATGCACTCAATACACCCTCACCCAACCATGAGCGAGGCAATAATGGAAGCTGCAGCAGCATCACATGGTGAGGTAATTCATATTTAATCTATAATATATGGCTAAAAACGAAGTAGTTCCGCAGATAAATGAGGTTAACAGAATAACCGGCGGAACCGAACTGAGAGGAACTCTTATTACTGTCAGCGATATCAGAATTGACGGATTCTTTGAAGGTAAGATTCAATCCAAAGGCAAAGTGGTAATTGGTGAGAATGCTCAGTTTATTGGCGACCTTTTTTGCGGAAGTGCCGATATCTGGGGGAAAATGGAGGGCAATCTTGTAACAGGCAACATGGCCGGTTTTAAAAGCAAAGCACACTTTAACGGGGCACTTCAATGTCAGAGAATATTTATAGAAGACGGTGCACTGTTTACAGGTACATGCCGAATGATAACCGAGGATGATTACAATCAAATGGTTGAAAAGTACAACAGTTCGGCTAAATCGCAAAAATAGCGATAGTAAAGGCTGTTATTTTATTGAAGAAGGGGCGTCTGAATTAAGGCGCTCTTTTATTTTGTATGTGTTCCTCTCACTGCTGCTTCTTGATATGAGTTCTCCTAGAAAACCTGCGAGAAAAAGCTGCATACCAATTATGAGTGCTACAAGTGAAACATAAAAAAGCGGCTGGTCCGTAACTGCACGGAATTTAAGCCCCTGAGCCTGTGAAACTACTTTGTCTATAATCAGATAAACAGAAGTAGCCAAACCGATAAAGAATGTAAAACTGCCAAATGCTCCAAAAAAGTGCATAGGTTTTTTCCCAAACCTCGATAAGAACCATAGAGAAATTAAATCAAGAAAGCCATTAATAAAACGGTTCATACCGAACTTGCTTTTCCCGAACTTTCTTGCCTGATGGTTTACTATTTTTTCCCCGATA
>JAGDMC010000161.1 GCA_017860395.1 Bacteroidota bacterium
TCTTCAATTTTGCCTTCAACCATAAACATATCTTTTGGAAGTTCAATAACAGCATCAGGATTTTCTTCGCCGTAGCCCTCTTTTGCAGACAGTTCAAATGCAAAACTATCCCCCACAACCTTGTCCATGATATTTTCTTCAAATTTAGGTAGCAAGTAGCCTGTGCCAAAGATAAATTCCATTGGCTTATCTGCGGTAACTGTCTCCATTACATCGCCATCTACCACCAGGGTATATGATAGTGCTACAACTTTGTTAGTGCCGATTTTCATTATTTCAGTAATTTTTTAAAAGTAATATATAAAGTAAAGTTAACTGCGTATGCAAATATTGTGCTAAGAAAATTTGTCAGGTTCCGCTGAAATTTACCGACTCAAAGGCAAGAGTAGGTATTAACCAGCGGCTGGATTTCCGGGGGTCGTCCCCTGTAAAAATAAGGTTATTGAGAAGGGAAACAATATTGCCTGTAACGTTCATCTCCTTAATCGGGTGAAGAATTACTCCGTTTTCGTAGTAAAATCCCTGCACTCCAAAAGAAAAATCGCCTGTAGAAGAGTTTGTGTTGCCTCCATTGAACCCGGTTACAAAAATACCCTTGTCTGTTTTTTTGAGAATCGAATCTAAGTTTTTTTCTGCCGAACCGGAGGTAAAGCTGCCGTCCGATGTGCATGTTAAAACGGAGGGGCCCTCAATTGTAATGGGCATATCTAGTTTTTTTGAATAATAGCTGTTTATGAAATAGCAATTAATTACTCCGGCTTCAATTATATTCATCTCTTTTGTTGCAATACCCTCTCCGTCAAAGTATCTTGAACCAATGGCCCCAATTAAGTGTGCTTTGTCCGACAGATAAAAATCGGAAGGGAAAATGCGTGAATGCAGTTTGTCTTTCAGAAAAGAGTTGTTTTGCTGAATAGCAGCGCCGCTGAGTGCTGAAATAACAGGGGAGATGAGTCTGCTGGAAACAGTGTTCTCAACGACCATGGTATACTTTCCTGATTTCATTTTTTTAGGTTGAAGCCTGGCAAGTGCCCTCTCCATTGCTTTAATTCCGCACCCTTCCCGTTTTAGATTTTCAAAAAGGATTGAACTTTCGTACCACCATGATTCCGGCCTTGAATCGCCTTTGTCTTTCACCGAACACTCTGCACTGATGGTAAATAATGTTTCTTTTGATTCTCCTTCAAATCCCTGAGAATCTATCATGTATGTATAGTCATTTGAATCTCCGAATTCGCTGTTTACAGAGATGATGCGTTTGTCCTTTTTGTACATTTCGCAAGCACATGAAAATGCAATCTGAGATTTTTCCTGCTGCGAAATATTTTCGAATGAAGGATCATACTGTTTCAAATCCGGCTTACCGCCTTTGTAATACAACTCTTTTGGCGGAAGGGACCTGAATGGGTCGGATGCAATAAGTCTTGTCGCGGCAACTGCATTTTTAATGAAGTTTTCCAGCTCTCCGGGCTCTGTCCTGTTAGAAGAGTAACAGCCGTATCTTTCGTCTACGTATAGCTGCAAATACAGTGACGAACCGGTTGACTGATGAAGCCTGTCCAGTTTATCGTCTCTTACTGTATATGAACTCTGTGTACTTATGTCGGTCACAATTTTTGCTGACTGACATCCGTATTTTAAAGAGAGTTCCAATGCTCTTCTGGCTGTATCTTTAATGTTTTCGGGCATATCAGTTTATTCCTCCTACAGTTAGTTTACTCACCAGTACCGATGGCATACCGCATGATACTGCGCAGTACTGCTCTTTGCCACACGTCCAGGTGCCATTGTCAATTTGGGAATTGTCCGCTACTGCAACTATGTCAGCAAGAGCATCCGGACCATTTCCGATAATATTTATGTCCTTTACGGATTTTGTGAGTTTTCCGTTCTCGATCAGGTAACCGGATTTAACAAAAAAAGTAAAATCTCCGGCTCCAATCTGAACCTGGCCATTCGAAAAATTATCTACGAATATTCCCTTTTTTACAGACGAAATAATATCGGCCTCTTTGCTTTTCCCGCTCTCCATATAAGTTGCTCTCATTCTCGGAAGCGGCATGTATCTGAAAGACTCCCTGCGGCCGTTTCCGGTAGGGGCCGTTTTGTAAAAATTTGCACTTATCCGGTCGTGAAGATATGAATTTAATATTCCTTCTTTTACCATAAAAGTCTTTTGCGACAGAACTCCTTCGTCATCGAAGCTGATGGACCCTCTGTTTCCGAATATAGTCCCGTCGTCAATGACAGAAATCTCCTCAGAACAGATTTTTTTTCCGAGCTTATCAGAAAAAATAGATGTATTCATCCTGTTAAAATCGGCTTCAAATGAGTGTCCTATTGCCTCATGAAGCAATATCCCGGAACTTCCCGCGCCCATCACAACCGGCATCTCGCCTCCTGAGGGCTGTATTGCTTCAAAAGAAAGTGCTGTTTTAGTTACAACTTCGCCTGCGATTTCGTTTATAATCTCTTTAGTAAGAAATTCATAGCCACATCTGAAACTTCTTGATGCACTTCCATTTTCCACTTTTCCCCCGCTCTCCATAATACAGGTTGCGGTTATTGCGGCCATTGGTCTGTTGTCAAAGGCGATAACGCCAAGAGAGTTGAAAAATAGGATTTTAGTAGTGGAATCGGATATTCTGGCAATTACTTTATTTACTCTTTTGTCTGATTCGAATATTATTGAATTAAGTTCCTGCAGATAGGGGATTTTATCTGAAATGTTCTGATCTTCCCAAGGCAGCAGGGCTGAATATCTGGGAGTGAATAGGAGTGGGGATACGACAATTGGCGCCGTTGTTTTAAAGTTGCCGTTAGCTATACCCGAAGCGACTTTTGCAGCCTTTTCCATCTCCCTGAGAGAAGTTATCTCGGTATATGCATAACCTGTACGATCTCCCGAGAGAACACGAATTCCAACACCGTAATCGATATGGCTCCCTGCTCCGTTAACCTCCTTATCTCTTAGTGATAATTCGTTTGAAATACTGTGTTCAAAATAGAGATCGGCATAGTCTCCGCCCTTGGATAATGCTATGCTAATGAGCCTTTTTAGGTCTTCTTCAGTTACCCCGAAAAGGGACATCATCTCCTGGAGCTTTGTCATATGGCTTATTTTTCACAAAGTAACCGAAAAATGACTAAATTAGCAAAACCTAAACTTAACAAACAAAGATATCTATGGACCAGCCCAAGCTTGAGAGACTGCTAAGAATAATGCAGTTGCTTACAGATAAGGCTAGAAAAAACACTATCGATACTATTTCGGAATCTCTTGATGTATCACCAAGAACGGTTTACCGTTATCTTGATACTTTTGAAAATGCAGGGCTAAAACTCAACAAAAGCGACGACGGAATTTCGCTTTCCAAAGATTCCAAATATTTCAGAATGATTTCCGACCTGGCGTATTTTAATGAAGAGGAAGCATATATAATCAAACGTTCGCTCGAAGTATTTGATTCAAACAGCCCGGCAATTCTGGCAATAAAGAAAAAGCTTAATAATATCTATGACTTCAAAGATGTTGCCCAACTTGTGGTTAAGCCCGGGAGAGACAGGGTAATAAGCAATTTGCTCTATTCTATTGCCGAGGAACGCAGGGTCATTCTCAAAAATTATCATTCAATTCATACAGGTGTCGTATCGGACAGAATTGTTGAACCGATTGCCTTTGGCGTGAACATGGTAAATATATTCTGTTACGAACTTGAGAGCGGGAAATGCAAATATTTTAAAATACCAAGGATAGAAGAGGTAATTGTTGAGGATACGGAATGGCAGCATAAAGAATTTCACGAAAAAAGCAAGGTTGACATTTTCCGGTTTTCCGGAAAAACCGAAAAGCCTGTTAAGCTCAAAATGTCAATGGTTGCTGCGACACTATTAATTGAGGAGTTTCCTCTTAGTGAGCAATATATTAAGCAATTATCGGAGAATGTATTTATTCTCACTTGTAATGTTTATGATTATCAGGGCGTAGGGAGATTTGTGCTTGGATTGTGTAATGAAGTTGAAGTTTTAGACAGCCCGGAATTCCTTAGCTTTCTTGACGAAAAGAGAAGTAAAAGCAAATATTAGCTTTACTATTTTAATAAAATTTCTAAATTTGCTGAATATAAAATATTGTAAGAATCTGTGGTAAATATAAGCGACAAGATATCTTTCGAAGATATTATCAGAGTTGTTATAGAAAATGAGGGTGT
>JAGDMC010000162.1 GCA_017860395.1 Bacteroidota bacterium
CCCCCAATCCACTTAGTTGCCGAATGTGTAATAATATTTGCTCCCCATTCAACAGGCCGGAACAGATAGCCGCCTGCTCCGAAAGTATTGTCAAATATGAGCGGCAGGTTGTATTTATGGCTGAGGTTTGCAAATTTTTCAAAATCGGGAATATAAAAATCGGAGTTCCCTATGGTTTCAATAAATATGGCCTTTGTGCGTGAGTCAATGAGCTTCTCATACTCCTCTGTTCCCCCTTTTTGTGCAAACCGGAATTCAATTCCCAAACGGGCAAAACTGATTTTAAACTGATTGTATGTTCCTCCATAAAGAGACATTGAGCTTACTATGTTATCTCCGCTTTCTGCAATATTTTGAATGGCAATAAACTGTGCTGCCTGTCCGGAAGATGTGGCAACTGCTGCCGCAGATGCCTCCAGCGCTGCAACTCTCTGCTCCAGCACACTGGTAGTGGGATTTGAAAGTCTTGTATATATGTGTCCCGGTTCTTTTAGAGCAAAGAGGTCCGCTGCCTGTTGAGAATTATCGAAAAGGAAAGATGATGTTTGATATAATGGAGTTGCGCAAGGTCCGTTTGAGCCGGATTTAATACGCCCGGCGTGCACCAGTAAGGTATCAAAATGGTTATAATTCATTTTGGAAATGATTTAATATTTAAAAACTGTAATTGGAAATGGATTGGATTTATGGGACCGGCCCAATGGATCCGCGCAGGACCCGAATCTAGCTATGCATCTTGCGATGCATTCGCATCATCATCATTGATAGTGAGGCAACAGAAAGAAAAGCAGAAGATATTCCGCTTGGTTGAATTTGTATGATAGTCTCTCTGTTCATCTTTTAACTTGCTGCAAATTTATTTATTTCACTCTATACTTCCAAATTTTTGGCCCGATTAATTTTCGCCGAAAATCTTCTGCTTACAAATTGATACTTTTTTGTTTCATTATGTAAGAACAATTCCATACATTTGCGGCGAAATTTTTTGAAATATGTACCATCAGGCGACAGAGATTAGGAGAGAATTGCTGCAAAGAGTTTGTGAGCTTTGTTTTGAAGAGAAATTAGTAGAGGAGATTAACAGGATACCATTGGTAATGAGGCCAAAAGAGAGTGCTTTGAGCCGTTGCTGTATACACAAAGACAGGGCGGTTATAAAGTACAGATTAATGACTATTCTTGGTTTTAATGTCACCGATGAAACCGATGAACTTACAACGCTAAGCGAGTATGCAAAAATGTCACTGGATCGTAAGGAGTTTACCGATGTGATGCTCACGGTGGTAGACGAGGCATGCAGCTCTTGCGTCAAGAATAATTATACCGTAACAAATCTTTGCCGTGCCTGTGTGGGACATCCCTGCACTTATGCATGTAATAAGGACGCAATCACTATTGACAAGACGGCCGAAATTGACCATTCAAAGTGCGTAAACTGCGGGAGATGTATGGACGCATGCCGTTTTCATGCCATTGTTTATACTCCAGTGCCTTGTGAAGAAGTTTGCCCTGCAGGTGCAATTTCTAAGAACAGTCTTGGTATTGAGCATATCGACTGGAACAAATGTGTATTCTGCGGCAGATGCAGCATCGCTTGTCCATACGGGGCAATAATGGAAAAACCTTCTCTCCTTCATATAATAAGAGATATTCTAAATCCCGATAAAAGGGTTGTGGCAATGGTGGCTCCGGCCATCGCAGGTCAGTATAAAACCACATTGTCAAAAATTTTCGGGGCAATAAAAAGCTGTGGATTTGATGATGTTGTTGAGGTTGCGCTTGGTGCAAACATTACTTCAAGGAACGAAGCAAAAGAGTGGCAGGAGCGTATTTTGTTTAAAGGAGAATCTTTTATGACAACGTCTTGTTGTCCGTCGTATAAAGAGTGGGCAGCCAAATATCTTCCCGAGCTTGTTCCATATATTTCACATACCGGAACACCTGCGTCCTACACTGCCGATCTTGTAAAAAATGGCGACCCCGATGCCGTTACCGTATTCATTGGCCCGTGCATGGCTAAAAGGGTAGAGGGCTTTTATGACCCTAATGTAGATTATGTAATGACCTTCGAGGAACTTGATGCAATGATTGGTGCAAAAGGTATCGATGTCCTTAAATGTGAAAATTTCGCTATAGATGAGCAGGTCGACAGAAGCAGCCGTCAGTATGCAAGAACCGGTGGAGTTTCGGAATCTGTGGCACAATATGTGCCGCATCCTGAGTTCTTAAAGGCAGAAGTAATCAACGGACTCAGCAAAGAATCCATTAAATTGCTCAAAACAGCAGCCACTACGGGAGTTTCGCGCCAAAAGTTGCAACGAGACAGATTATGGCCCTGGATAAGGAAAAGAGATAAAAAACAAATATTATGGAACGGGAACTGGTAATTTATACGGAGAAGATTAATTGTCAGGATTGCTATAAATGTATAAAGGTTTGTCCCGTAAAATCTATAAAAGTTGAGGATTTTAGCGCCTCGGTAATAAATGAAACCTGTGTATATTGCGGCAAGTGCATTAATGCATGCCCGGCTGGTGCAAAGAAATACCGGGAGGAGATAGACACTGTTCAGCAGTGGATTGCCGACGGAGAGAAAATCATTGCCTGTCTTGCTCCATCTTTTATCTCGGACTTTGGAGATGTCCCCTTTGAATCACTGTTAAAAGCCATGTACACTCTTGGGTTCAGCGGAGTTTCCGAAACTGCGCTGGGTGCCGATCTTGTGGCCCGCGCGACAAATGAATATCTTTCTTCTACTGAAAACCGGATTGTGATTGCAACCTGTTGTCCTTCTGTTGTCAATTACATTAAAATATATTTTCCCGAACACGAAAAATATCTTGCCCCTTTTGTTTCTCCAATGATTGCCCATGCAAGAATGTTGCGCGAAGGAGATTTCCGGGACAGCAAGCTTCTTTTTATTGGCCCTTGTATTGCAAAAAAACAGGAGAGTGATATTTACGGAAACGAGATTGACGCTGTATTGACCTTCGAAGAGTTTTTGAAACTTATGGAGGCAGAGGGAATCTATTTTGCAGATATGGACAGGGTATCCCTTCCTGATAACTTCGTATTTGGCGCATCCGAAAGAGCAGGGCTTTTTCCTGTAGACAGCGGAATGATTAGTACCATGTGCAAGGATGTCGAACCGGTCGATGCCGGTTATATGTGCTTTTCCGGGATGAAATCGGTTATGGAAATTTGTGACGAACTTTCGGAATGGAACCCATCTCAAAAGGTTTTCATTGAGTTAATGGCCTGCGACGGAGGATGCATAAAGGGCCCGGCAACTTCGAAAACAAAGGGTGTTGCCGCAAAAAGAAACAAATTGCTCAAAGATTTTGACATATTTAAAAAATCCGGATTGGCAGTGGCACTTCCCGGAGTAGATATAAATCTCTCCAATGAAGCCTATAAGGTTCCGTACAAAATCAACTGTATCTACAGCGAAAGTGAAATACAGGAGGTGCTCAACTCGATGGGTAAACACACAAAAGCAGACGAACTAAACTGCTCAGGTTGCGGATACGATAATTGCAGGGCGTATGCAGTTGCTCTTTTGGACGGAAAAGCCGAAAGGGAGATGTGTATATCGCAAATGCGCCGCGAGGCTCAGAATCAGGCCTCGGTTCTTCTTAGAAAAATGCCTTATGGAGTGGTGCTTGTAGATGAGAATCTGAGGATAGTGGATACAAACGATAAATTTGTAGAATTGGGCGGAGAGGAGATAGGAATGATTTCAGAAGCTCTGGGAGGACTTGCCGGGGCCGATTTAAAAAAGATAATAGCCTATCATAAATATTTTTCTGCAGTCCTGCTTAGCGGCGAAGAGGCAAGCGAATTTGATGTAAGAGAGGAAGGGAAAAACATAAGACTGTCAATTATCTCGATTCAGCCAAATAAGCTTGTTTGCGGAATTATTCAAAACATGGATGATTCTCAGCTTATGAAAGATATTATTTCCGAAAAAATAAAAGAGGTTATCCGGCAAAATGCAGAATCGGTTCAGAGAATTGCATACATCCTTGGCGAGAGTGCATCCTTTACCGAGAGTGTACTAAACTCTGTAATAGACAAAGAGAAAAAATAGCTGCTATGTTTTTTAACGATAAAAACGACGATTTTTTCATTGAGATAGCCCATAGTCAGCAATTTAAAAAAGGGCAGATTGTTGGGGGAGATACCTTTCTTTCGAGAAGTCTCAGGGGGGGAGAGCATTTTGTTTCTGTTCTTTCCGATGGTCTTGGCAGCGGTATAAGGGCAAATGTGCTTAGTACCCTCACTGCATCGATGGCGGTAAATTACCTCATCCACGAAAAGCCCCTTACAGATTCTTTGAAAAGCATAATGAATACTCTTCCGGAAGATGCCGGGGAGAAAATCAGCTATGCAACATGCACTATTGCAGAAATTGACAAATCGGGAGAGACTCATATTGTAGAATTTGAAAACCCGGACTTCATTCTTTTACGTGAAAACATACATATAGAACCCAGAAAAAAAGTAGTAAAAATTACTACACGTCAGGGAGAGCGAATTTTACTCGAGTCGCATCTGATGCTTTTTCTTGGAGACAGGCTCATTTTTGTAAGCGATGGAGTAACACAAAGCGGACTTGGAACAAGAGCGCTGCCGGCCGGGTGGGAGAGGACAAGGCTGGTAGAGTTTGTGAGCGATTTTGTAACCAAACATCCCGAGGTATCTGCACGCGACCTCTCTAAAATTGTAATGCAAAAGGCCCTTCACAACGATTTGTTTGAAGCGAGGGACGATATAACCTGCGGAGTTGTTTATCTGAGGGCTCCCAGAAAACTGCTGATTTGTACAGGACCGCCGTTTGACCCGGCTAATGATCCCGAAATGGCGTCTATATTCGATAAATATCCAGGAAAAAGAGTTGTATGCGGAGGTACTACGGCACAGGTGCTTGCCCGTGAACTAAACCGCAAAGTGAGTGGCGACGGACGCCAGCAGGTAAAAGCCAACCTTCCTTCAACAGCAAAAATGGAAGGTGCCGAATTTGTAACAGAAGGAATCCTCACTCTTGGCCACCTTGCCGACCTCATCCAAAATTACAAGGAGGGAGATAAACCCGAAGAGTCGCCTGCCGCAGATATTTTAAAGCTGATAATTGAAAACGATATTATAGACATCTTAATGGGGACAAAGATAAACGAGGCGCATTACGACCCTTCTCTTCCCGTGGAGATGGAGATCCGCAGGAATCTGATTCGTCGTCTTAAGGTGCTGCTCGAGGGGGTATTTCTTAAAAAAGTGCGGATTAGGTATATATAATCTATTTGTTTTTAGGACCCATTCTCTTTGGTTTTAACTGGCACCTGCAAGATCCCGACAATTGAAAATCTTTCGAAACAATTATTGGCATACCGTCTCGCTCCCAGTCGTGCATACCGCAAGCGAGGCATAAAACATTGAAATTGTTCTCTTTTAAAACGGGATATAATTTTTTTGATTCCAGGCCAAAGCTGTCTGCAATAATGATTAATTTCCCTTTGTATTGTTTAATAAGCTCAACGGTAAATTCTTCAAAGGGAATGAAAACAGTCTCTTTTGCTTCAAATCTTTTATAAGAGAACTCATATTCGGTCCTTATATCTAAAAGAACAGCCTCACCACTGCTTAGCAATGGCGAGGCATCTTTTGGGTAAATATATTCAGTTCCGTCCTGTACTGTGACTATATTTTTCATGACGGTTTTTATTTAGCGGCAACCGTAAAATATTTTTTTTTGAACCAGAATGCAACATTTACCAATCCAATCATAACAGGAACCTCAACCAGAGGACCAATTACCGCAGCAAATGCTTCACCGGAAATGATTCCAAAGATTGCAATTGCAACAGCAATGGCAAGTTCAAAATTATTGCTGGCAGCCGTAAAAGACAAAGTTGTTGCCTGTTCGTATGTAGCTCCTGCTTTTTTACTCATAAAGAAGGAGACTATAAACATTATTACGAAGTAAATAACAAGCGGTATCGCAATTCTTATTACGTCCACCGGAATTTTGACAATATATTCTCCTTTAAGAGAGAACATTACAACAATAGTGAATAATAATGCAATTAGTGTTAAAGGGCTAATTTTAGGTACAAATTTTTTCTCATACCACTCTTTGCTTTTTACGCGTATTAAGATGAATCTAGTCAGGAACCCCGCTATCATTGGGATGCCAAGGTAAATGAAAACACTTTTTGCAATTGTGCCAATAGTTATCTGAGATACAGAGTCATTAACCGGCAGTCCG
>JAGDMC010000163.1 GCA_017860395.1 Bacteroidota bacterium
ATATAGGACCATGGAAATTTCATGGGTTGCCCGGGCTTATACTTAAGGCAAATGATTCCGATAATCACTACTCGTTTGAATGTGTGGATATGTTAAAAATTGATAAAAACGTCAATTTGTCACGATGGTCTGAGTCTCGCGAAATGACAAAAGAAGAATATGTTAGATTGATGATAAAATTCAAAACCGATCCAATTGATTTTACCACAAATCAGGCAGGAATAACCGGGAAGGTGCAAGGATTCAAAAAAGATGGTACGCCTATTCCAAACAGCAAATTTCAAAACCTCAAATACAATCCCATTGAGAGATAATCACTTATAATCTAGATAATGCTTAATTTATGAAACGAATTATCATTTTTACTTTTTTAAGTTTAATAATGTCATTTCAATCCGTCGCCCAGAATGGCTCGAAACTTTTTATGAGAGTTCAGTATTCTGTAACGGCATTGGAAGATTTTGGCAAAAAGCAAACCGATGACTGGATGTATCTTGATCTTGGGAATAACGAATCGGTCTATTACAGCTATTTCAATCATATAAGAGATTCGACTGTACAAAGCCAAAAAAAAATGGGCTATAGTGCTTTTGAAATAATGGAAAATTTAAAAGGTACAAAAAGGGGAAGTAAAGATATCTTTCTCTTTTCATCAAATAATAAAACACTAAACCATTACTCAATAATAACTGCAGATTATTATATGGTGGCTGAACCTGTTGAACAAATTAAGTGGATAACAGCAAGTGAGACAACGACTATACTAAATTTTAAGTGTTTCAAAGCTACCGCAAATTTCAGGGGGAGAGAGTGGACAGTATGGTTCACTCAGGATATTCCAGTAACAAGCGGGCCATGGAAACTTAATGGATTGCCCGGATTGGTATTAAGGGCATCAGATTCAGAAAAACATTACACATTCGAATGTATGGCAATCGGCAAAATTGACAAGACACTTCAGATGTCCGACTACTCAAAATATAGCTCTATCTCTAAAAAGGAGTATGATATGCTTTTATATAAATTTAAAACGAATCCTTTATCAGTTTTAGAGAACAAAGGAGTAACGATTGGCGCGGCAAAAGATGCAAATGGAAGAGTTATAGATGTAAAACAAAAAATGAAGACTCAATATAACCCAATCGAGAGATGAGTAAGAGGCTTATAATAATATTGTATCTTATTTTTTTATCGTTTGCACTCTATTCGCAGACAAAATTATCGGGTGTGGTTGTTTCATCGGACGATGGCAAGCCCATACCAAATGCTCATATTTCTCTTTTAAATCCATCCGATAAATCAATAATCGTATATACTTTTAGCGACGAGAAAGGAGTATTTACTATAGAGTCTGTTAAAAGCAATGAGGCATCGGAGTTTATTCTTGAAGTCTCATTTATAGGATTTCAGAAATATTCCGTTTTTCATAAAACGAATCCTCCGGACAGGCTCCAAATTAGACTTAAAAACGAACCTTTTGAAATTAAAAGTGCAGTTGTAAAAGCACCAAGAGTCTCCATGAGAGGGGATACTCTTAACTATATGACCACCGGATTTGTGAAAGAGCAGGATAGAAGCATTGGAGAGGTATTGCGCAGGATTCCGGGTGTTGTGGTAGATGTGTCCGGCCAGATTAAGTATAATGACAAACCTATAAATGCGTTTTACATAGATGGCAAAAATATGCTGGAAGGTCAGTATAGTATAGCCACAAACAACATCCGGCCGGATTTGGTTACAATGATACAGGTTTTCGAAAATCATCAGCCGGTTAAAGCTCTTAAAAAACACCAATATTCCGAGAATGCAGCTATTAATCTGACAATAAATCCTAATGCCAAAGCCAGACTTGTAGGAACTGCCGACGTTGGAGCAGGCATCTCTCCTCTGATGTGGAATTTCAGACTTAGTATGTTTCGATTTGCCAAGTCAAGCCAGTCTATGACTATTCTTAAAAGTAACAACTCCGGGCTTGACATTTCTTCCGATTTGAGATTGCATTCAATGGGGCCGGAGTCCTTGCTTCAGCAACCTGATCTTTCGGAGCAAAACATGTTAAATCTTTCTGAAACAACTTCGGCTCCTCTTAATATTGAAAGAACTCTTTTTAATACGTCGCACCTTGCCTCTGTTAACCTTCTTATTCCAATAGCTAAAGATGTTCAGGCAACATTGCGGGTAGGTTATTTAAATGAGAAGAGAACAGCCGATAATCAACAAATAACCACATTCATAATTGATGGCCCAAACGATATTTTAATTACTGAGATAAGCAAAACTTCAAAAAACGATAATGTTCCAAGCGTAGATTTTACACTAACATCAAATAAAGAAAAAATTTATGTGCAGAATCGTGTTTACGGAAGAATTTTCTTTTCGGATATGTCCGGAACTCTTTCCGGATCAAAAAACATAAGCCAGGGCTTGTCTCAAAAACAGTTTGATGTTGCAGAAATTTTCAGTGTCATCAAGCCTCTTAAAAACACAGTCCTGAGATTTAATTCCAGAACTCAGGTCCGTTCTTTACCGGAGGAGCTAAGTATAATATCCGACAGCATAATTCAAACGGTAAATCTCTTTCAGATAAAATCAAATAATGTTGCTTCTACTCAAATAAAGGCCGGATGGTTTCGTCCGGAAGTAACCTTAGGATACAATGTTTCAAGCCAGAGTCTAAATTCTGAAATTTCCGATATGAGAAAAGTTCAGGAATTATCCGGGGACAATAACATCAGGCTTTTTAGTTCGGAATTGTTTTTGAGCCCTACATTTCGTTATGACAGGGATAAGATTCGTCTTATGCTGCGAGTACCAATAAGAATGCTTGGGTATAACTTAAAAAACATAAACGGGGCATCAGATACATCAACTCTGTTTTTCCGGGTTTCTCCATCTGTTTCGGCAATATTCAGTCCCTGGAATAATTGGGAGGGGAGCATTATGTATAGTTACGGGCGAAACACTCAGGGAGATATTCAAAGCATGAACCCATCTTTCATTATGAATAATTATAGGACACTTTCCGAGGGATATGCAGGCATAATTGAAACAGGCAGCCACTCTTCAATGATGAGAATAACATATAGAAATGCGCTTAAACTGTTTAGTGCCGGTTTTAATGTAAATTATATACACAGGGGAGGAGGAACGAAGCATTCCGTGCAATACATGGATATTTTCAGTATTAGAAAATTACTTCCGGATGAGAACAACTTTAACAGCATGCTCTCTTTCCGGGGCAATTTTTCAAAAGTTTTTTTTGATTCACCTTTGAATTTAGGGCTATTTGTTACTCACTCTATTAGCTCAGGCAGTTATGTCCAACAGACAAAAAATGTTGATATATCTTCAAGAACATGGCAGGCAGAGCCGTCTGTAAGTTATAGTTTTGGAAGTTCAGTTAATACAGAGTTAAATATTAAAGCAGGCATCACAAACAGAGTAGACGACAGAGGGTATCAGTCATCTCTTTTAAGTGCCAACTCATCTCTTTTAAATTATATTAAATTGTCTCCGAAAGTTGACGTGATATTTAATCTTGAGCACTATTTAAACAAGTCCTCCGGCCAGACTTCCAACAGTAACCTTTTTGCTGATCTGAAAGTAAATTACCGTGCCGGGAAAAGCAATCTGGAGATTAGTCTTAAGAACATATTCAATAATAATCGATACATCTATACCGGTTTTTCTGAACTTACAAAAGTGGAAAAGATGTATACGCTAAGGCCGCGCAGCCTTATGATTACTTATAGCGTGGGATTTTAATCTTTTAAATATTTAATCACAACACTCTTCCAAACCATATACCCTTCACCCATCAGGTGCAGGCCATCATTTGTATAGCGGGCGTCCAGGGCTTCGCTGTCCTTGCTCTTAAGTGCAGAATAAACATCAATAAAAATGAGCCCTTTCTTCAGGCACAGCTTGCGCAGTCCTTTGTTGATTTCAATTACGACATCCCCTTTTTTGGTTGCACCCAAAAACATGTTGAAACTCTCGTTAACGGGAAAGACGCTTTGTATATACAGCTTTGTTTTTGGACTCTCTGCAGCAATTTTGCCGGCAACTTTTGCTATGCCGTTTACAATAGAATCTGCAGTAACATTATGAGAGACATCGTTTATGCCTATAAGCAGGAAAATCTTTTTTGGCTGTCCTTTAAGTATCGGGTC
>JAGDMC010000164.1 GCA_017860395.1 Bacteroidota bacterium
ACTTTTAAACCGCGGGTGCTTTCATAAACCTGTACGAACACATTTTTACCGGTAACTTTTATTACCTCTGCCATCAGTTTGGTACCATCAAGGTCAATATAGCAGATTTCATTCTGGGAAACAGGACCATCAACCTCGATTGTCACAAGGTTGGCTATGATCCCCTTTACTTTTCCTCTGGTTTTCATATATAATTAATTATTTGTCTCTTTTTCGCTCTCTTCTTTCTTGTATGACCCTCTGACATCTTCAACAAGTTCCTTGAAGAGCAGCGCTCCCTGTTTTTTATCCAATGTATCCCATCTGTTTATGATAAGAAGCTTAAGAATAAAACCAAGCAGATAATCGATGTCAAAATAGCTGAATGTATTTATTTCATTCACTTTTTTCCATCGGAGCATATCAATATTCTGTTCTCTTTCAAGGATATTTGATCCGGAAAGGACAGCCATAAGTTTTGTAAGGTCCCCGAAAAACTCACTTGCGCCAAAATCTGCAGCTTTGCTTGTTTTTAAAACATCTGTAAGAGGGGAGTCCCCAATCAGGAATTGCCCGGCATCAATTGAACTTTTACGAGACAGAAATGCAGCCTGAATGTTTCTTAAATCGAGGTCGTATTTGAAATACTCATTAAGAAAGCGGTTTTTTGTATGCATAACCTCCCTGTAAAAGTGGTTGGTGAGATTTTCTCCCTTCAGGCCAAAAATGAGCCAGTCGATAAAACGCTTGTCTTTTGGAGGTATATTGATAAATATCTGCTCAAGAATGGCGTTTACATCGTAATTGCTCCTTTCGAAATCAAGGACTATCTCCGGAAGGCTTGCAATGAGATATGGATAATTTCTCATTATTATTCGGCAAATAAAAATTCACGAGTCTTTGGTTTAAGATACTCGCTGAATAATTGTTGCAAATCTTTATCTGTGAAGCTGATATGATATCCCTCTTCTTTTGGGCCGATTTTAAACCCTGTTGTGATTTTATTGTCGAAAACGATATTTATTCCCCCTTTGAGCTGGCTGATTACTTCACTCTTCAAGAATGAATCGAGTTCATTTCTTTTATTTTCTGGAAGAAGAAGAGAAAGAGAAACAGAATCTCCGCCTTTTGGGTTAAAAGAAGCAATGGCTGCTTCAATCATGCTTTTAAGAAAAGAAGCCTTGTCAGTTATTTCAGAAACCGGCTTGTTAAAGCCATTGGCAACAATAGAGTTCTCAATCTGATTTTTTAATGCTGTCAAACTTTGTCTGGAAGCCATCTTAACCTCCATCTCCATTTTAAGCCGGATATCCTCGGCATCTTTATTTGCTTTGGAGATTATTTTTGAATACTCATCCTTTGCTTTAGAGATTATTTCGGCAGCCTCTTTTCCGGCTTTTGCAACCATCTCTTCTGCCTCTTGTTTTCCTTTGGATAAACCTTCAATATATAGTTTATCAGTAAGTTCCTGCAACTTGTTTTGCATATCTTTTCTTTTAAGAATCAATAGAGGCAAAGATAAATTAAAAAAACAAAAAAAGCACCTCTTTCGAGATGCTTTTTAATATAAAATTACAGGGAATTTATGATAAAAATCCCAGTAAAATACCCGCTGCAACAGCACTTCCTATTACACCCGCAACATTAGGTCCCATTGCGTGCATAAGAAGGTAGTTTGTTTTGTCATATTCGAGTCCGACAAGGTTAGATACCCTGGCCGAGTCCGGTACCGCAGAAACCCCTGCATTCCCTATTAAAGGATTGATTTTATTACCCTCTTTAAGGAACAGGTTGAAGAATTTAACAAAAAGAACTCCTCCTGCTGTAGCTATAACAAACGAAGCCGCTCCTAAAATAAAGATGTAAACCGAAGTCAGCTGTAAAAATTTGTCTGCCTGAGTTGATGCACCAACAGTTAAGCCGATTAATATTGTAATAACATCAATCAGTGGTCCCCTTGCTGTTTCTGCTAACCTGCGGGTAACTCCACTCTCTTTAAGCAAGTTTCCAAAGAATAACATTCCCAAAAGAGGAAGACCAGATGGCACTATAAAACATGTCAAAAGGAAACCTATTATAGGGAAGAGAATCTTTTCCAGCTGAGAGACCGCTCTCGGGGCCTTCATACGGATGAGTCTTTCTTTGCTGGTTGTAAACAGCTTCATTACCGGAGGCTGAATAACAGGTACCAGTGCCATATATGAATATGCCGATACCGCAATTGCGCCTACAAGGCTTGGAGCCAGTCTGGACGAAAGAAAGATTGCAGTTGGACCGTCTGCTCCACCGATTATACCAATTGCAGCAGCATCAGAAGGAGAAAATCCCATTAACAGGGCAATAGCATAGGCACCAAAAATGCCAAGCTGAGCAGCAGCTCCAATCAGAAGCAGCTTAGGGTTTGATATGAGTGCCGAGAAGTCCGTCATCGCTCCGATTCCAAGGAAAATCAAAGGAGGGTACCAACCCTGAATAACTCCCTGATAAAGGATATTCAAAACAGAGCCCTGTTCGTAAACACCAATCTGAAGACCCGGGAAAAATGGAATATTACCTACGATAATACCAAATCCGATAGGAACCAACAACATCGGTTCCCACTCTTTTTTAATAGCGAGATAAATAAACGCCAGTCCAATGCAGATCATTATAATGTGACCGAAGGTAACATTAGCAAATCCGGTGTATTGCACAAAATGCTGTAAATTCTCCGCTAATAGTGAAAATATACCTTTATCCATATTATCCAATAATTATAAGGGTTGCTCCTTCTAACACCGAGTCACCTTTGTTTGCCTTAATACTAATGATTTTGCCATCTGCACTTGCTTCAATTACATTTTCCATTTTCATTGCCTCAAGAACCATTAGCTTTTGTCCCTTCTTAACTGTATCGCCCTCTTTTACCACTACTTCCAGAATAACTCCGGGAAGAGGGGAGGTAATTGCTGTTTCCGATCCGGAAGCAACAGGAGGTTTAACAGAAGTTGTTGGTTTGGGTGCAGAATTCTGACCTGCAGACATAACTGGCTTTTGAACAACAGGTGCCTGCTTTTTAAGCGGTCTGTCAATTTCAACTTTGAAAGGAATTCCATTTACTTCAACTTCTGCAATGGTATCCTCAATATCGGTAATAGTTACATTGTAATCATTACCATTAATCTTCAATTTATATTCTTTCATAACTTATTGAGCTGTTATTTTTGAGGAGTTTCACGAAGTGTATAAATTTTTGAACTCCAGGGTGAGTAATTTTTTGTTACTTTATTGATAGTTAAAATCGTGTTTTCAATATCATGCGCTTCACTGTCCTGATTATATGCATGAAGGGCGGTGGCAATTGCGGCATAAATTTCTGCAGAAACATTGGCAACCTTAGGCTTTCCGGTTAATGCAGTGGCAACTTCCGATCTCTCCCGGCTCTTCTTAATGTTGTATTTTCCTATTTGTTTGAATACAACATATAATAGTATCAAAGCAAGAAAAACTACAGACATTGCAGTTATGGCCATAATGACTCCATAAGGGTCAATCTGTTTGATAATTACTGCAGGGGGAACTTCATCAACACCGGCATTATTGGTGCTGGGAGATGTCCTTTCCATAACCTGCCATCCTTCCTGGCCAATAAGGTCGCCCTCACCGTCCAAAAGTCTTCCATAGGAAACATTAGTGTCCAGCTTCTCAAAAGGAATAGCGACTCTGTCAATAATTGTCTTGCCATCCGACGCAACAAATATAATCTCCTTAGAATTCTCTAAGGAAAAATTTATATGGAATGTTCCTCTGAACGGCTGGTTGTCTGCCCAGAACAAAATATGTTGTCTCGGGCTGATTTTGGTTAGAACGTCCGCCTTGGGAATTACATATTTGGTAAGATTTGCCGGGTCGTTTGTTAAATAGCAGCCTCCGATGTTTACAGTTCCGTAAGAAGAATTGAATAGTTCAATCCATCCTCCCTTGTGTCCAAAGTCATCTTCAAAATCGTCTGTATTAATAACGAGAAACTCATTAAGACGCATGTCGTTCTGACTTTGGGCATTAAGGCCCGGTCCTGCCACCAAAAACCCCAGCAACAAAAATATTTTAAATAATTTTTTCATATTGTTGTTGTTTAATAATTATAGAGGCAGGTTATCATGCTTTTTGGCAGGATTTGTAACTTTTTTAGTTGC
>JAGDMC010000165.1 GCA_017860395.1 Bacteroidota bacterium
TCATAACCTTCCGGATGAGTTATTACAAATTCATAATCCGTTTCGTTCATCCACTCGGCAAAAGAATTAGGTACAGCCTGAGGCAAAGCCTTAGGATGAGGTGCCCAGGTGAGGACAACCTTTGGTCTTTTCACTGTTTTGAACTCCTCAATTGTAATGAGGTCCGCAAAACTCTGAAGAGGATGGCGGGTTGCTGCTTCCATACTGAAAACAGGTTTGCCGGAATACTCAATGAATTGATTGAGAATTACTTCATTATAATCATCTGCCTTATTTTCCAGCTTTGCAAAAGAACGGACTCCAATAATGTCGCAATATGAACCCATTACAGGAATTGCTTCGAGAATATGTTCAGATTTATCGCCATCCATGATAACACCTCTCTCTGTTTCCAGCTTCCATGCACCCTGGTTGACATCGAGGACAATAACATTCATCCCAAGATTCATGGCAGCCTTTTGAGTGCTAAGTCGTGTCCTCAGGCTTGAGTTGAAAAAAACCATCAGAAGTGTTTTGTCTCTTCCAAGATCTTTGTATCCAAAGGGATTTGTTTTAACCTCATTGGCCAGCTCCAGTGCTTTTGAGAGCGGCCCGATTTCTTTTACCGATGTGAAATGTTTCATTGTATTTCTGCCTCTAACTCTTTAAATGCCTTAATGAACCTGTCTGCCTCTGCTTTTGTAATGTTCAGAGGAGGGAGCAGCCTTATTACATTGCTGCCGGCGGACCCGGTGAAAACGCTTTTCTGGAACAGAAGCCTCTCCCTTATTTTTTCATATCCCTCTTTAAGGACAATTCCAATCATCAGGCCTCTTCCTCTAAGTTCTTTAATTGATGGAGAATCCTTTAACGAAGAGATGATATACTCTCCTATTTTTATTGAATTTCCCATGAGTTTCTCCTTTTCCATAACATCAATTACAGCTATTGCCGCAGTACATGCCAAATGGTTTCCTCCAAATGTTGTTCCAAGCATTCCTGCTACGGCTGCTATTCTTGGAGAGATGAGCACACCGCCTATCGGGAACCCGTTTCCCATTCCTTTTGCGGTTGTAATCATATCCGGTTTTATTCCTGCATACTGATGGGCAAAGAATTTTCCCGTGCGGCCATAACCGCTTTGTACCTCGTCAATAATGAGCATCACCCTTGTCTTTTCGCACAACCTTTTCAGGTCCAGCAAAAATTTGTCGTCGGGAAGAATGATACCGGCTACCCCCTGAATGCCTTCTATAATAACTGCTGCATAATCGCCTTTGGAAAGCTCTTTTTCCACAAGGCTGATGTCATTCATCGGGATAAAAGTGACCTTGGAACTCCTGTTGAATGGCGCACGAATCATTGGATTATCTGTAGCAGCAACGGCTCCGGAAGTTCTGCCGTGAAAGGCGCCTTTAAAAGCCAGAATACGGCTTTTACCGGTATGAAACGAAGCCAGTTTCAACGCATTTTCGTTTGCCTCAGCTCCCGAATTGCATAAAAACAATGAGTAATCGGGGTAACCACTTATCTTGCCAAGCTTTTGAGCGAGTTTACTTTGAAGGGAATTTTCAACAGAGTTCGAATAAAATCCAAGTTTTTCAACCTGACTCCTGATAGCCTCAACATATAAAGGATGGGAATGCCCTATAGAAATTACTGCATGACCGCCATACATGTCCAGATACTCTTTTCCGTCCTTATCCCAGAGTTTTGCTCCAGATCCCTTTACCGGCTCTACCGGCCATAATTTATATACTTCAAAATTTATCATCCCAGTTTAAATTAAAACGCCGAGCCTTTTAGCCTCAGACCGCAACTTTCTTCAAATCCAAACATAATGTTCATATTCTGAACCGCCTGCCCCGATGCCCCTTTTATGAGATTATCGATAACAGATGTTATATGAACATATTCTCCGTGTCTCTCTGCCTGAATCAAAACCTTGTTTGTATTGACCACCTCTTTGAGGCTTACTGTCTCTTTTGAAAGGTGTACAAAAGGCGATTTTATATAGGCAGCTTCATACAGATTCCTCAGCATTTCATTTGAATAATCATTTGAAACCCTGGTATACACGCTTGCAAGAATTCCTCTAGTAAAATCTCCTCTGAGAGGAATGAAATTAATTTGAGGAACATTGTCTCCGGCAACTACGCTCAGCGTTTTGCCTATTTCTCCGAGATGCTGATGATTAAACGGCTTGTAGACAGAGATGTTTGATTCTCTGTAACTAAAGTGCGAAGAGCCAGAGAGGCTTTTTCCTGCTCCGGTTGAACCCGTAATTGCATGGATGTGTATCTCGTCTTTTAGCAGAGACTCCTGTGCAAGCGGGGCAAGTGCAAGTGTTATTGCTGTTGCAAAACAACCCGGGTTTGCTACATAATTCGTATTTTTTATATCTTCCCTGAAAAGCTCGCTCATTCCGTAAACGAAACGATGATTTCCAAATGTATTATCAATACGGAAGTCCGATCCCAAATCAATTATTTTGCAACCTTCCGGCAGTTTGTTCTTCTCCAGGAATTCCCTTGACAGCCCGTGACCAAGTGCCATAAACAGGACATCCGGTTCTCCGGTTTCATCTGTAAACTTAAGGTCGCAATCTCCAAGAAGGTCTCTGTGAACGGAAGAGACGCTTTTGCCTGCCAGAGATGTGCTTATAAGCCATCTCAGGTCGGCTTCAGGATGGTTTTGAAGAATCCTGATAAGCTCTCCGCCGGTATAACCGGTCGCTCCTGCTATTGCTACTTTAATCATTTTTATGAACAGAATAATAAATTTTCAACGGATTTGCCAAAACTTTGGTAAAGCCTATAACATCTGCTCCGGTAAAGGATTTGTTCATTTCTCCATACTCGCCGAAAGCCGAATTCATAAGGTCGTACTGAGTTGAACATCCAAGAACTGAAAAATGATACGGGCGAAGCTCAACTGACACCTCTCCTGTAACGCTTCCCTGAGTATCGTCCAGGAAAGTTTCAATGTTTCTTGCAAGCGGGTCCAGATATTGTGCTTCATGCATCAACTGACCATACCATCCTGAAAGCTGATCTTTCCAATACAGCTGACCCTTGGTGAGGGTGTGTTTCTCAAGCAAATGATGGGCCTTGATAATAATCATTGGTGCGGCCGCTTCAAATGCAACTCTGCCCTTAATCCCGATTATTGTATCACCCACGTGAACATCCCGTCCTATTGCATACTCCGAAGCAATAGAATTCAGTTTCTTTATCAGCTCAACGGGGTTCATTTCATTTCCGTTTAACGAGACAGGCTCTCCTTTTTTAAAGCCAATATTTATCTTGACAGGTTCGCTTTTTTTCAGTTGAGAAGGATACGCGTTTTCGGGCAAAAAACCATCGGATTTCAATGTTTCAACCCCGCCAATGCTTGTTCCCCAAAGGCCCTGGTTTATAGAATACTTAGCCTTATCCCATGAAAGATTGCATCCATGTTTTGCAAGATACTCAATTTCGCTCGCTCTTGAAAGTGATAATTCACGGATTGGAGCGATTATTTCAACTCCCGGAGCAAGAACTTCAAAGACAAGGTCGAACCTCACCTGATCGTTTCCTGCACCTGTGCTGCCATGAGCTACATAAGATGCATTTATTTTTTTAACCTCATCGAGGACCGCAAGTGCCTGAAATATCCGTTCCGAACTAACCGAAAGCGGATAGGTCGCGTTTTTAAGTATATTCCCGAATATTAAATATTTAATTCCTTTATTATAGTACTCGTCAACTGCGTTTACAGTTGTGTGTGTAGCAGCACCAAGCGAAAGTGCCCTGTTTTCTATTGCCTTTTCTTCTTCTGGAGAAAAGCCTCCTGTATTTACCATAACAGTATGGACTTCCAGACCTTTTTCGTTTATCAGATAAGGAACACAAAATGAGGTATCCAATCCGCCGCTAAACGCAAGTACAACCTTCTTTTTCATTTCAAATAGCAATTATTAAAGTGAGAATAATGATATAAATTTTCCTAAAGGTGATCTCTTTAAAGGCTTGTATTCCGGATCGTAAAGCAAACCTGTACAGAGACACATTTTATGATTATTCCGTTGAAGGATATCATAATTTCTACAACCTTCACAGCCCTTCCAGAAATCGGGGTCATCTGTGAGTTCAGAAAAAGTTACCGGACGGAAACCCAGCTCATAGTTTAT
>JAGDMC010000023.1 GCA_017860395.1 Bacteroidota bacterium
GCAGGAAGCATTTCTGAGTGAGTGTAAACATCTACTCCGGTTCCTTCTGTTTGCTTTAAAAGCTCCTCCATATCCTTCAGATCATGGCCCGATATCAGAATTGCAGGATTATTGCGCACCCCAATATTAACTTTTGTTATTTCCGGGTTGCCGTATGCAGTTGTGTTTGCCTTATCCAAAAGAGCCATAACCTTCACTCCGTGTTCGCCGGTTTCAAGCACAAGGCCTGTGAGCTGTTCAACAGAAAGATTATCGTTTGTAGTGTCCACAAGAGCTCTTTGCATAAATGCATAAATCTCTTTGTCTTCCTGGCCCAGGTTAAACGCATGTTCACCATAAGCTGCCATCCCTTTCAATCCGTATGTAGTAAGTTCCCGGAGAGACCTGATGTCTTCATTTTCTGTTGAAAGTACCCCTACTTCCAATGCTTTACTTTCCATCTCATCAACATTTTTTGAAGACCAGAATGCTCCTTCGTATTTTATATCTTCAATCTTGCCTCCCTTGGAAAGATAGAGTGTTCTCATAGAATCACGAAGATCAATCGCCTTACCTATTCTTTTTACAAACCTTTCTCTGTCGAAATTGGCATTGGTAATTGTCATGAATAGTGAATCGGTAATGAATTTGTTAACCTCATTGTTTTCCACTCCCATTGCTCTTAAAGGAACAGAATAATGTGAAATGCCTTTGCAAATAAATACAAGCAAATCCTGAAGATTCGCTACATCTGCGGTTTTACCGCAAACACCCTTAACTGTACATCCAGTATTTCGGGATGTCTCCTGACATTGAAAACAAAACATATTACTCATGATTTTCGAATTTAAATTAATATTAATAATTCCTAGTTTTCTATGAGCAAAAATATAGATAATGAAAGCATTAATCTGTCATAATTGTTACACAAATATAAAATTTTATCTTTGTGAAGCAAATATTCCGATATGAAAGAAATAGATTTCTCAGGTTGCCCCATTATGAGTTCGCTCTCAGGAGAAAGAATTAAAAATCTTTTTGAAAAGATTGAATTTAAGATTAATACATACAAAAAAGGAGATATTGTTGCCCGTCAGGGTTCTCCATGCAAATATCTTAACATCCTTTTGGCCGGATCTGTAAAAACAGAGATGGTTGCCGAGAATGGAAGTGTAATGACAATAGAAAATATTGCGGCAGTGAGGCCACTGGCGTCTGCTTTTCTTTTCGCCGAAAACAATATTTTTCCCGTTGATGTTATTGCTACCGATTTTTGCAGGATAATTTCTATTCCCCGTGACGAGGTCCTGAAGATGTTTCAAAAAGATGCCGGATTTCTTGAAAGTTATATTAAATACAATTCAAATAAAACTCAATTCCTTTCAACAAGGCTTCAGACACTAAACATAAAAACAATCAAAGGCAAACTGGCATTCTACATTCTTGAAGGATTGAACAAAAACTTAGTTTTGAACCCTGGTACTAACAAATTCAGGATGGATAGAAATCAGACCGAACTTGCCAAGTATTTTGGCGTTTCCCGTCCTGCTCTTGCCAGATGCATATCTGAAATGGAGGGAGAGAATATTATCCTTATTGAGCACAAAGAGGTGAAGGTCATTAACAGGGCGGCACTTCAGAATTTACTGGGATAAAAAGATGCCATCATTCAAAAAAAAATATTCAGCCATTATTACTACTTTTTTGGTAATGTTTTTTTGCGCCTTTTTGCTTCTTAAGAATAACAGAAAGAAAGAGGCAGAAATTGTTCCATTGCTCATTATCACAGATTTTGGAATAGATGTTGATGATGCCGAAGCAATAAACTGGATTGCATCTTCCAAGACAATTAACCCCGTTGCAATAATTCACACAGGAGATCCGGATAACAAAAGGAAATCGGGGTTGAGAGAATTTCTAATCATATCAGGAATTAAGTCGGAAGTATTCTATGACAACTCCCCTATCGATTCCCTTCTGAAAATTTATCCGGGCAAACTGAGAATTGCATTGCTCGCACAGGCAACCTGCTTAAGTGAATATTTCAATGAAGAAAAGCAAAATGCCAAAAATATCCACTCAATTTACATACAGGCATCACCAAAGATATCTTCCAATGGAGAGTTAATTGCCGATAGCTCATCGTATAACTTCCGGGTTGATATGGAAAGTGCATCAAATGTCCTTAAAGCGTCAGACAATATTCCTTTGATTTTCATTGGAAAGTACGCTGCCTATGAAATGCGACTCACTCGAGACGATTTTATTAAAATTGCTTCAAATGGCAGAGCCGGAGCCGTTATGCGGAATGATGCCGAAAGAGGTATAAAAGAATTTGCATCTCGGGATTCAGCTTTATTTTACAAGGTATTTAAGATTGATTCTTCTTTGACTATGAATAAAGCCCTTAAAGAACAAATATACTTTTCAAACCCATACGACCTTCTCTCTGTGATTGCAATTGAAGACCCTTCTTATTTCAATTTCACAAGAACCGGAAGACATCTTATCTGTGGCAGAAATCCGGAAACCATCAATCTCAAAAATCCCTTAAAACTTAAAAGAGATATAATTGAAAGACTTGGTAAGCAGCGTTAAAAAAAAATAGAGGACATCTCATACAGAGACATCCTCTATCCAAATTAACAAAAAATTAGTCCTGGTAACTGTCAAGTATACCCTTAATCTGAGAAGCCTCTACCCTGCCGTAAACTTTCTCTCCAATCAGGAGAACAGGAGCAAGTCCACATGCGCCTACACAACGGAGGCAGTCAAGAGAGAACTTTCCATTCTCTGTTACTCCGCCAACTTTGATTCTAAGCTGATCCTTAAGTTCATCAAGAACTTTTTCGGCTCCTCTAACATAGCAGGCAGTACCCATACAAACAGAAATTGGATGTTTTCCTTTGGGAGTCATCGTGAAAAATGAGTAAAATGTAACTACTCCATACACTTTGGCAACAGAAATTTTCAGATGAAAAGCAATTTCGCGCTGAACACTCTCTGGAAGATATCCAAAAGCCGTTTGAGCCTTATGGAGAATTTTAATCAAATCCCCCGGATCATTTTTGTAGTAGATACAAATTTCTTCTATAGTTTTTTTATGACAATCTTGTAATATTAATGCACTCATAACAATCTATTTTTTATGTTTGTCAAAGTAGTGAGTATGTAGCAAATGATGCGATTTTTCACTAAGAGGGTGTCCCAGAAACTCTTCATACAGTTTTATTATAAAAGGATTTTCGTGAGATTTCCTGATTTTCTTTTGTGAATCCTCTCTGTAAATGGCATCAAACCTGGCTTTAATAATATCTGAATGTCCGTGGTGCAGAGGTTGACCGGCTCCGCCGATACATCCTCCTGGGCATGCCATGATTTCGATTGCATGAAAATTGTACATTCCGGAACGGATACCGTCCAGAAGTTTGCGGGCATTTCCCAATTGGTGGGCAATTCCTATATGAATAGGAGTCCCGTTGAAATCAACCGTAGCCATCCGAATTCCATCCAAACCGCGAAGCTCTTTGAAATCTATTTTTTCAAGTTTCTTGCCTGTGAAAAGTTCATACGCAGTACGAACAGCAGCTTCTATTACACCGCCTGTCGCACCAAAGATTACAGCAGCACCTGTAGATTCGCCAAGCGGCTGGTCAAATTCCTCTTCCGTAAGTGAATCAAAATTGATATTGCAACTCTTAATCAGAGATGCAAGTTCACGGGTAGAAATTGAGAAGTCTACATCGCGATTTCCATTAGTAGAAAATTCCTCTCTCTGACACTCATACTTCTTGGCAAGGCAAGGCATAACCGATACAACAACAAGATCTTCCCTTTTAACCTTTAAAAGATCGGCATAATAGTTTTTTGCTATTGCTCCAAACATCTGTTGAGGTGAACGGGCTGTTGAAGGAATATCGAGCATGTCAGGATAGTACTCTTCAAAGAAATTAACCCATGCAGGACAGCAAGAAGTAAGGATAGGAAGCTTTACGTCTTTTTCTCCACTGAGGTATCTTCCGATTCTGTCAAGTAGCTCTGTACCTTCCTCCATAATTGTTAAGTCGGCGGCAAAGTCTGTATCAAATACCTTGTCAAAACCAAGTGAGCGAAGAGCGGCAACCATTTTACCGGTTACAAGCGTTCCGGGCTCAAGACCAAATTCTTCTCCCAGTGCTGCGCGAACAGCAGGAGCTGTTTGAACAATTACGGTTTTGGACGGATCTGATAATGCACGGATCACTTTCGCTGTATCATCAAAAGGAGTTAAAGCTCCTGTTGGACATACTGCAACACACTGTCCGCAAAAAGTACAAGGGGAATCAACAAGATCCTGCTCAAATGCCGGTGCCACAACAGACATAAATCCGCGGTTTACTGCACTCAAAGCACCAACTGTCTGAACATCATTGCATATTGTTTCGCAACGGCGGCACATTATACATTTATCCATATCTCTCCTCAGTGCAGGAGAAAAGTCCTTTCTGTAGGTAGACATTTCTGCATTCTCAACAGCATGAATCTCTCTTATTCCCATCATCTGCGAAAGTTTCTGCAAATCGCACTGTCCTGAAGATGAGCATACAAGGCATTCTTTTGGGTGGTCAGACAGAATCAGCTCCAGAACTGTTTTTCTGGCATTCATCACACGCAGATTGTGGGTGTGAACAACCATCCCCGGAGTACATTCTGTTGAACAAGAAGGAGCAAGATTTCTGCGTCCTTCTACCTCAACAACGCAAATACGGCATCCGCCCGGACGATTTTCAATATTAAGGTGTTCGAGATTCAAATAGCAAAGTACAGGTATATCTATTCCTATCTGCTTTGCCGCATGGTAGATGGTTGCTCCCTTACTAACCTCTACCTCTGTATTATCTATTGTTATCTTTATTTTTTCCATAGAGTGGAGATTATTGAACATGAATAGCTGTGAATTTACACTTCTCATAACATGCACCGCATTCAATAGTAGAAAGAACAGGGTTTGGAGAGGTTTGGCCAAGGCCGCAAAGCGCAGTGTCTTTAATAACCCTGCTTAAGTTCTTCAGATAATCTATATCTGCCTCAACACCCTTTCCGGAACATATTTTTTCAAGTATTTCGTGCAGTCTTTTGTTTCCAATACGGCATGGCGCACATTTTCCGCAAGACTCTTCAACTGTAAACTCAAGGTAGAATTTTGCAACGGAAACCATACAGTCGTCCTCGTCCATAACAATCATACCGCCCGATCCCATCATTGAGCCCGCAGCAATCAGATTATCAAAGTCGATAGGAGTATCCAGATGTTTCTCTGTAAGACATCCGCCCGAAGGCCCGCCTGTTTGCACAGCTTTAAATTTCTTGCCGTCTTTTATGCCTCCGCCTATTTCAAAAATAACCTCCCTGAGTGTTATACCCATTGGTACCTCAATAAGGCCTACATTGTTAATCTTACCTGCAAGAGCAAACACTTTTGTACCTTTTGACTTTGCAGTTCCGATGCTCGAGAACCATTCTGCACCCTTAAGGAAAATTGCAGGCACATTGGCAAATGTTTCAACGTTATTAACATTGGTTGGTTTTCCCAGATAGCCTTTTTCTGCAGGGAACGGTGGTTTAACTGTTGGCTCGCCGCGCAGACCTTCCATTGATTTTATCAATGCAGTCTCTTCGCCGCAAACGAAAGCTCCGGCACCGTATCTCAGTTCAATATCGAAAGAGAAACCAGACCCCAGGATGTCTTGTCCGAGCAGTCCATATGCCCTTGACTGTCTGGCGGCAATTTTAAGTCTCTTAATCGCAAGCGGATATTCTGCACGGATATAAACAATACCTTTTGTTGCGCCTATGCAGTAGCCACAAATAGCCATCGCTTCAATAACCGAATGAGGGTCGCCCTCAAGAATAGAACGGTCCATAAATGCACCAGGGTCTCCCTCGTCTGCATTACATACCACATATTTCTGATCGGCTTTGTTTTTTGAAGCAATTTCCCATTTAATTCCTGTAGGGAATCCTCCGCCACCCCTTCCGCGGAGGCCGGATTTCTTCATAATGTCAATAGCCTCCTGAGGAGACATTCCTGTAATAATGTTGCCCAAAGCAGCATAACCGTCACGGGCTATGTATTCGTCAATATTTTCAGGATCAATGAACCCGCAATTTCTCAAAGCAATACGAATTTGCTTCTGGTAGAAGTTCATGTGTTTAGAGTCTTCTATATGCTTTTGGGTTTCGGGATCTTCATAAAGAAGCCTTTTTACTTTACGGCCTTTGAGTATGTGTTCTCTGACAATCTCAGCACAATCCTCAGGTTTAACCTGAGTATAGAATGTATTATCAGGAACAATCTTAACAATCGGCCCTTTTTCACAAAAGCCGAAACAACCGGTAATAACAACCTGTGCATCGTTTTCAAGCCCAAGGTTTTTAATTTCCGATTTGAGATTCTCAACAATAATTTCACTTTGCGAAGCTCTGCATCCAGTGCCTCCACAAACAAGAAGATGCATTTTAAATTGTGCCATAATCCTACTTTTTCTCGTTAATTGTTTGATAATTTGTAGGAATAATACCCTCAAGAAGTTCTCCGTTTACGACATACTTCTCCAGAATATCAATTGCTCTCTGAGAATCTACATTGCCAAATACAACCGGATCTTTGCCGGGTACTTTTACTTCAATGGTAGGTTCTGCATAACAATAGCCCATACATCCACCTTGCGTGACAACTGCAGGAATCTTATCCTTTTCAATTTTCTCCACAAGGGTATTCATAACCGTTCTGGCTCCGGACGCAATTCCGCAGGTTGCCATAGCCACACGGATCTGAACAAGAGATTCAGGCTCGTTACTCTTTTCACGAATGTTCATTTCGTGTTCGAGATTTTGCTTCATCTTGCGCAAATCATCAAGGGATTTGATTTTGTTCATATTTTTATGATGTTATTTGAATTTTCCCTATTGCAATAATTTATAAAAGTATACATTTTAGTAACATTATCAAAAAATAATTGTCATAAATATTCACAATCATAAGCTAAATAGTCCGAATTAAAAGTTTAAGTAATTTTGGCATACCTGTTACAGATCGTTCCCTGATATACGTCACATCAGCACCTGAAAGGGTAATTTCCGAAGGATCAACAACATATATGTCCGCGTTCCCTGGGACATACCTTACAAGACCCGCGGCAGGGTAAACAGCTAAAGATGTTCCAACGATTACAAGGATATCTGCAGTATGTATAATCTCTTCTGCTCTCTCCATTTCGGGAACATCCTCACCAAAAAAGACAACATGAGGGCGGAGTTGTCCTCCCATGGGACATGTGTCTCCAATATTTATATCGCCATTAACTGCTCCAATGAAAGAGGGGTCTTTCATGCTTCTGCACTTAAGAAGCTCTCCATGCAGGTGCAATACTCTGGAAGAACCTGCCCTCTCATGAAGGTCATCAATGTTCTGAGTTATTATATCAACATCAAAATAATTTTCAAGCTCAGCTATAACAAAATGTCCCTCATTAGGCACAACACCAAGGAGTTGTCTCCTGCGTTCATTATAAAATTTAAGAACGAGCCCCGGATTTTTCTCCAGTGCTTCAGGGGTGCATACATCTTCGATTCTGTATTTCGCCCAAAGGCCCTCTGAATCTCTGAAAGTTTCAAGACCACTGTCGGCACTCACTCCTGCCCCGGATAAAACAACCAGATGCTTTTTTTTCATTTTCTCAAATCTATCAAATTTTCTCGAATCATATCAGTGAGAATCCTAATTATTGAAGCGTCATTAAACGGGATGTCTCCCAGTATTTCTTTTACCTCCTCTGAATCAAATAAATATTCATTCTCATTGTAAATATATTTAAGAACAAAATGATGATTTGGATTGGCAGATAACATTAAAAGAAATGCGTTTGCGACATCACCCAGAGGCGGACGGTCTATGTTGCTGTGCTGAAACCATGCTGTTACAACAGTTCCTTCTCCCACTGTGGATTCAACTTTTAAATCGCCGCCGCCCTGATTTGCCGACTGCTTGAAAAGCGGAATGCCCATGCCTACTCTGCGGGTTGTCCGGGAAGTAAAAAAAGGATCAGAAAGTTTTGCAACCTGCTCCTGAGTCATCCCTTTTCCATTATCCTCAATAATTATCTTCAGCCTGTCCTCTTTAATGTTTTCATCTACGGTAAGGCGGATAAAAAATGCCCCGGCGCTCAGAGAATTCTGAATGATGTCAATTATATGAAGGGAAAGGTCGTTCATAATCAATTAATTACGGGTGGTGAAGATTTAGAGATTATCGCGTCCCGGATTGCATTGAAGTCTAATTTTTCCGGATTCAATATTGTATATATACATCCGAAGTCTTCTAAATAATGAGCATCAGAAGAGCGGATAAAATTAAATTTTTCCAGTGAACGATCCATTGCAATCTGATTCGAACGAACACCTTTTCCTGATATTTCAACAGCATCCGGTTTTAGTGATGGTGGCATAAAACCAAGCTGGCTGTAAATTGAATTCTGCATTTTATCAATATGAGCAGGGATAAAAATACCTCCGAGTGAATGAATAAAACTCTCTGCCTGTTCAATGGTTATATCCAGTGCATTGATAAGTAGATAATCCACCTCCTCCACAACTTCTTCATTTTCGTTTACTGCAAGCTGATAACCGAATATCTCGGGATTATTTGGAATTTTTTGAATATGTTCTTCTAAAAAAAATTGAAGAGCACCTAAATGGATGCTCTCAACAAAACAAATAGCATGAACCTCTTCCTTCGTAGTGATTTCCGCTCCGCACAAGACATAGATTCCCTCCATATTGCCAATTCGCATAATCTCCATACAATTAAGAGTCGAGTTATGATCGGTGATGCCAATAATGCCAATGCCACACTCTTTTGCTTTGCGGATAATGTTTAATGGAGTCATTTCTATGTCTCCGCAAGGTGAAAGTACAGTATGAATATGGAGGTCGGATTTTATCATTTTAACATTTCGTATAGTTTTCCCGACAATTCAAATGCCTCAGAACTGCTTCCAAGTACCGGAATTCCCTCCTGTGCGGAGAGCTCAATTGTTTCCGGCTCAGGGATGAATCCCTTGACAAGAATAATTGCAGCGATATCTTTTAGACTTGCCACTGCCATAATGTTCTTGTGAGTCTGGAGAGTAATCCATATATGCCCCTCCTGGGCGTGGCCCATAACATCAGACAGAAGATCGGAAGTGTATCCTCCGGTAACTTCTCTGTTTAGCCCTTCAGGGGCTGAAAAAATTTTTAACGAGAGTTTCTCTGCAACGTCTTTTACTTTCATAGTTCCGGCTATTGTTATATTTTTTTGTCAAATCTCGATTTACCCCAAATATTTTCCATGATTTTTACTGCCTCTTCAAGAGATATCTCTCCCCTTTTTTCGTAAAGGGTCCTCAGAAAAATACATGAACTTATCTCAGCCTGTCCCTTCACAATATCCTCGGCAAGGGCTTCGCAACTTGGAGCCCCGCAGGCGCCACAGTCTATTCCCGGGAATAGCCGCCTAAGCTCCCTCGCCCCTTCCATTTTTTTAATGGCAGCATCGATATCCCTATCGTATTTAACCATTGAGCGAGGTTCAATCTTATCCATATGAACCACTGCAGAACAGTATTTTTTATAGTCTGATATCAGTTTATGGGTGTCCGGAATTATTGAGGCATATTTCTTCATGCTCTCGGCTGTAAGAAAACGATTCCTGTGAGAAAGTATCCCTCCTGCACAAGACTCGTCACATGCTCTTAATTCCAAAAAATCAAATCCTTCTATTTCCTCGTTTTCAAGTATTTCCAAAAAATCTATTACATTGTCCATCCCGTCAATCGCGAGCGTTTTGCCTTTAATATGCATGGATTCTCCGCCTGTAGTGGGATAAAGCACTCCTTTCGAAGAGAGTTCACCGTTAATCTTAATTTGTCTGGTAATTGGAATTTTTTGCTTGTGCGCAAGGTATACTTTGTTATAGAAAAAATCCATATTTATTACGCCATGAATAGGAGAAGTGTACCCCCCAACCGGTGATTTTACAGATGCAATTTTTGCAATACACGGTGTAAGGTAAAAGATACCAAATTCGCCCTCTTTTATTCCTTCTTTTGCAAATTTCCGTTTATAATACTGAGCGGTTATCTCAATCGGAGGAAGGAGGCTCATAATATGGTCCACCAAAGACGGAAAACGCACCTGAATGAGTCTTATTACTGCCGGACAAAAAGAGGATATGACAGGCAGCGGAGCTCTCTTTATGTATTCATTAACTTCGTCTATGAGTGTATCAACACTCTGCTCAACAGCACATACCTCAGTAAATCCCAGTTCTCCTATTATATTGTAAATTTTATCCCGGGGAATTGAGTCATCAAACTGAGCGAAAAACACAGACGGAACAAGCAATACTCTGTGTTTGTAGTTGAAAATCTGTTTGAAATCGTCATCCATTACGCGAATTGCTCTGTTTGGGCAAATGCGGTAACACTCGCCGCAGTCAATACACCAGTCTACATGAATTTTAGCTTTGCCCTGAGAGACTCTTAGCGCTTCAGTCGGGCACACCTTCATACAATGTGAGCATCCAATGCAAACATCTCCCATTATCTCAAGCGCCCGGTTGTATGTAGTCTGACTCATCCTAACGGAATTTTATCTCAATATATAATGTGGTTCCTTTTCCTACTGAACTTTCTATTTTAAAACTATCGGCATTGTCGCTGATATTTGGCAACCCCATCCCTGCACCAAACCCCATCTCCCTCACCTGCTGAGAAGCAGTGGAGAAGCCGGGAGTCATTGCCCTCTCAATATCCGGGATACCGGGCCCCTCGTCCTCAAGCCGGAGTTTAATTCCGCTGCCTTCAACCTGTGCGTAAATTACGCCTCTGTATGCATGTGCAACAATGTTTACCTCAGCCTCGTAGAGTGCAATAACAACTCTTTTAATTACTGCGGGGTCAACATTAAGTTGCTTAAGGGTCTTCTTAATCTGAGAAGAAGCATATCCTGCCTGGGTAAAATCCCCGCCTTCAACCTTATATTCAAGCAACATATTAGTATATCGGTTTTAACCCGGCAGAAAATAATATACCGGCACATTTAAAAAGCGAATAAGGGCTTTTTATTATAAGTATGTTGCTTTCCTCTGCAAGTTCCCTCATGTCTTCTGTTACCTCCTTATCCCTGCAAAGCAACAAAAAAGGAGTGTCAGACATTTCCACTGTTCTTATGGATTGTATGTTTGCAAGACCTGTTATGAGAATAAACTGGTTTGTCTTTACTGTAAGCACATCACTCATCAAATCGGAAGCAAATGCATATTTAACAGATTCGTTCATCCGGTTTGCCCCGCAAACGACAGTTCCATTCACTAAAGTACACAAGTCACTAATGGTCATAACCTAAATATTATATGTTTTTAATATAGCAGCGTCTCCTCATATAAGGTTCATGCTGGTATCTCTCCCACACCTTTTGTGCAAGGTTTTTTTCTGCCTGCGGATTTGTTATTCCGGAAACTACACCGTTCTTTTGCAAACTTGATGCAAGATGGGTATGAAACACAGACGATATTCCCTTCTTTTGCCACTCCGGTGCTGCGCCAAGAAGCATAAAATCAATTGTTTTATAATGTTTCATCGCTCTGAGAATATGGAAAATCCCAAAAGGGAAAAGTCGTCCTTTAGCCTTCTGAAAGGCCTCGCTCAAACTTGGAAAACAAATACCGAAAGCAGCAATATTATCGTCTTTGTCTACAATCAGGCTTGTAAGTTCGGGGCGAAGTTTTGGAAAATATTCTTCACCAATTTGTTTAATCTCCTTTTCTGTAAGGGGAACAAAATTTGGTATATCCCTGAAGCTTTCGTTATAACTTGAGAAAAACTTGTCAACCAAATCTTTTCTGTTCTTTATCTCTTTTAAATCCAATATTTTGAGCCCGTATTTTTCAATTAACAAATCGTTAATTTTATGAAGCCGGGGATCAACTCCGGAGTTTGCCTTTAGTTTTATCTGAATCCAGTCTATCTGTTTTTCAAATCCCAGTTTTTCCATAAATTCAGGATAGTAGGGATAGTTATAAAGGCAGTTGATTGGCGGAACATTTTCAAATCCTTCAACCAGCATTCCCTGCCGGTTCCATGTATTGTAACCAAGTGGCCCGTGTATTTCTTCCATACCGGCTTCTTTGCCCCAGGCAATTGCCTTATCTAGCAAAGCTTTTGCCACTTCTATGTCTTCAATGAAATCAAACCAGCCAAAGCGAAGTCTTTTCTGCGAATGAAATTCGTTTGACCTGGGATTGAGAATAGCGGCTATCCTGCCTGTTATTTCGCCTCTGCTGTCGTATGCGAGCCACATTTTTAATGTGCAATAATCAAGAGAGGGACTTTTTGTGAGAACGGATAATTCGTCGGAATTTAACACCGGTACATATTGCTTATTCCCTTTATACAATTTATGAGGAAACTTAATGAATCGGGCAATATCGGAAGAGGATTCAACCTCTTTTATTGTTATATTCATCAGGGACTGTTTAGTTTAGGTTTTAAGTACAAATATAATCATTTTTTATTCAGGCCGAGCAGATCCTCCAACACTGCCTGAGCACAAATACATCCGAAAACCGGAGGAAGATAGGAAATCGTTCCCACCATAGACTTTTTGTTTTGCTCCTCAACTGCTATTATAGCGTCTTCATTTGGAAGTTCTTCAGAAAAAACAACATTAAACCCTTTGCTTATCCCAACTTTACGGAGCCTTTTTCTAAGCATGTATGCAAGAGGGCAGTTGAATGATTTGGAGATATCCTTTATCTTGATTTTGGTTGCATCGGTTTTGGCACCTGCTCCCATTGAACTGACAATTTTAATTGAATTCCTGAGTGCAAACTGAATAAGGGCGATTTTAGGAGACAGTGTGTCAATCGCATCAACAATGTAGTCGATTGGCCTGTGAGAAAGAATTTCATCAACATTCTCCTGAGTCAGGAATTCTTTTATTACGGTAATTTTCAGCGCCGGATTTATATCCATGAGCCGGTTGTACATCAGTTGTGCTTTAGGCTGTCCCATTGTACTTTCAAGTGCAAGCAACTGCCTGTTTTTATTTGAAGGATTTATATTGTCGGCATCCAGAATTATCATTGAGCCAACACCCGCTCTTGCCAGCATTTCTGCAGTATATGCTCCCACTCCTCCAAGGCCCACCACAGCAATAGTCAGTGATTTTAAATATTCCAGTTTTTCATTCCCCAGAAGCAGGGTGCTTCTTTCCAACCAATTATCACTCATAGTTCCATTTTAACCAACAATGCCTTTTGCCTCTTCCCAAATCTTGTCCATCTCTTCGAGAGTCATCTCTTTGAGATTTTTCCCGTCGCGCTTCGCTCTGCTTTCAAGGAATCCAAACCTCTTTTGAAATTTAAGATTGGTCATTTCAAGTGCCGTGTCGGGGTTTATATCGTATAACCTTGCCGCATTCACAAGCGAGAAAAGCAAATCCCCGAACTCCTGTTCAGATTTTGCCTTTCGGTCGGCTTCGCTGCCAGTTGCCTTAAGTTCTGCCTCAAATTCAGAAAGTTCCTCCTTTACTTTGTCCCATACATCCTCTCTTTCATTCCAGTCAAATCCCACAGCTCTCACTTTATCCTGCATTCTGTATGCCTTAACAAGAGAAGGCAAAGATTGGGGAACTCCGGACAATACCGTTTTATTCCCGTCTTTTTCGACTCTTTTAAGTTGCTCCCAGTTTTCAATGACCTCCCCGGCTCCGCTTACAACTGTATCTCCAAACACATGCGGATGCCTGTATATTAACTTATCACACAAGCGGTTCATTATATCTCCCATATCGAATGTGCCTCTCTCCTTTCCTATCCTTGCATAAAACACTATATGCAGCATTAAATCGCCAAGCTCCTTGCTAATATTGAGATCTCCCTCTCCAAGGATGGCATCGCTCAGTTCGTATGTTTCCTCAATAGTGAGAGGTCTCAGACTCTCCATAGTCTGTTTTTTGTCCCAGGGACATTTTTCCCTGAGTTCGTCCATCACATCAAGAAGTCGGATAAAGGCTTCAGTCTCTTTTTCTCTATTCATTATTAAATTTGATTCTAATTTCAGAAGCTAAAGTAATGCTCTCTGTTTGTGCAAGAGATCCAAGGTTTATTGCTATCTCAAGAAATCCCAGAGAGTTAAATATTGCAAGCAGTTCTCCCGGATTATTTTGCGAATATGTACGGGATATCTTATTTATTTTTGTGTATGGGCCCTGCACGAAAATTGTAAAATTTCTTGCTTTGTGAACTTTATCAAAAACCGACTTTTCAATGTTCGTAATAGCATTTCCGAAAGAGTCGATATAAATCACCCTTCCAACTATACTGTTTTCGTCATAAACCACTCTGGTTACCGACTCCTTTTTCAAATCACAGGCTTTAGTCGTTTGTTCAAAGCTGTTTTTCAAAACAGTTTCCACTCCGCTGACAAAAAGGTCAAGAGAGAGAAAATTTGAAAATGTTTCGGGAGAGTTGATCTTGAATGCTATTGAAGGAGGGTTTTCAAAAAGATGAGAAAACCGTCCGTCATTAATACCTACAAAATAGTGGTTGTTTGCATATACTATCACCATGGGTGACGCATTTGTGGGCTCACACATTACGCCAAGCAAATGTATTGTCCCGGGAGGGAAATGATGGTATGCATTTTTAAGCAAAAAAGTTTCGTGCAGTACATCAAAAGATGGAATGGAATTTGTTATCTCAACGAAATTTATTTCGGGAGAGAGGCTTGCGAGTTTACCCTTTAGGGCACCCAAATAGTAATCCCCCTTACTCCAATCGCTTGTTAATGTAACAATTGCCATTTATACCTTTAAAAGTGTTATGCAAAGATAGAAAATTTTCATACATTTGGCGCTTGTTTTAAAATGAAGAATATAATACAATATAACTAATTATTAATCACTTATCATGCACACTAATCTAAAATTTATCAGTGCCGACGAGGCGGTAAAGGTAGTTAAATCGGGCGACCACATCCACTTAAGCAGTGTGGCCAGCGTTCCAAAGGTGTTGGTGGAAGCTCTTGTTCGCAGAGGAGATGCCGGCGAGCTAAGGGATGTAAGAATTCACCATCTTCACACAGAAGGTGCTGCGCCCTATACCGAACCAAAATATGAAGGCATTTTCTTTCATCAGGCATTTTTCGTAGGAGGCAATGTTCGCAAGAGTGTTCAGGCCGGCTATTCGGATTACATTCCCGTTTTCCTTAGCGAAACTCAAAAACTATACAGAAGCGGTACCCTTCCCATAAATGTTGCAATGATTCAGGTTTCTTCACCTGACAAGCACGGGTTCGTATCTCTGGGAACATCTGTAGATGCCACGCTTGCTGCTATTGAGTGCGCAGAACATGTGATTGCAGTTGTAAATAAAAACGTTCCAAGAGCCTGGGGAGATGCAATGATTCCGTTAAGTCTCATCGATTATTTCGTTGAAGACAACGAACTTCTGGAGGAGGCACACTTCAAGGCACCCGATGAAATCGAAACTGCAATAGGTAAAAACTGTGCAGCTCTCATCGAAGACGGAGCATGCCTTCAAATGGGTATCGGCGCAATTCCGAATGCCGTTCTTGCTCAGCTTGGCGGTCACAAAAACCTTGGCATTCATACCGAAATGTTTGCAG
>JAGDMC010000024.1 GCA_017860395.1 Bacteroidota bacterium
TTTTTTTTAAAAATTATCAATAGGGTATTTTCATTTAAGACAATCATATTAAGTAAAAACAGAATAATAGAATTGTGCCTCACAAGTGCTTAATCCACAATATCAATTAGACTGATTAACTAACTAAAAATTTATTTAATGAAAAAAATCTTTCTTGGTATTATTACGCTACTCCTGGTAGCCGGGAATGTTCTCTATTCTCAGAACATTCGAGTATCTGGAACGGTCACTGAAAAGGGGACCGGTGCAAATCTTTCTTTTGTTGGGGTTCAGCTTAAGGGTACAACAACAGGAGCATCAACTCTTGAAAACGGATCATACTTGATTAACGCTCCCGCCAACGGAACTCTCATTTTTAGTTTTATCGGGTATAAGACTATTGAAATTCCTATTGAAAACAAAACAACAATAAATGTTCAACTGGAAACAGATGCTCTGCTTCTTGATGAAGTAGTAATGGTTGCTTATGGTACAGCAAAAAAAGAGTCCCTCACCGGAGCAGTCTCTTCTGTAAACACAAAGGATATTGAAAAAAGGCCATTGTCCAGTGTGTCAAGCGTACTTGAGGGTCAGGCTGCGGGTGTTCAGGTAAATAACACATATGGAGAACCCGGCAGTGACGCAATAATCAGCATTCGCGGTTTTACTTCAATAAACGGAACTAATACTCCTTTGTATGTTTTAGATGGAGTTCCTTTTGGCGGAAATATCTCCGATCTCAATCCAAATGATATCGAGAGCATTTCTGTGCTTAAAGATGCTGCATCTTCGGCTCTTTTCGGAAACAGAGCATCTAACGGTGTTGTGCTGATAACAACCAAAAGAGGTAAAAACGAAAAAACAAGCGTTAGGGCAAATATCAACCAGGGTGTCTACAACAGGGGCATCAAGGAATATGACAGGCTTAACTCAAACGAATTTATGGAGGTTATGTGGAAGGGTAACAGAAATAACCTTATGACAACCCGTCCGGCGAGCTTCCCTACTTATGAATTGGCCAATGCTGAGGCAACAAGAACGCTTATACCTACATATTTAAAATATAATATTTATAACCAGCCGGATGCATCTCTTTTTGACGCAAATGGCAAACTTGTTGCCGGAGCTCAGATTAGAGAAGGTTTTGACGACCTTGACTGGTTCAAATATATCGAGAGACTAGGTTACAGGCAGGACTACACAATCAGTGGCGATGCTGTAACAGATAAGAGCAGTTATTTCTTTTCTGCCGGTTACCTGGACGAAAAAGGATATCTGCAATCATCGGATTATAACCGTTTTACAGGAAGAACAAACATCACAGTAACTCCAAAAAAATGGTTCAAAGCAGGTTTTTCTCTTTCCGGATCTCATCAGGTTTCAAATAATTCAGCCGGAGATCCGGCAGATCCGACAAAATTTATTAACCCATTCTATTTTGCAAGAAATATGGCTCCAATATATCCTGTATATCTGCATAATATGACAACAGGCGAATATATTCTGGATTATGCAGGTAAAAAACAATATGACAATGGCGGAGCCAATTCAAGACCGCAAAACATAGACAGACATATTGTATGGGAGACAGAAAAGGATATGGACAGAACATATCGTAATACAATGGCCAGCCAGGCTTTTGCTGACATTAGTTTTCTGAAGGATTTTAAATTTACTGTAAAAGGAGACATCAGCCTTCGAAACAGCGAGCGCCAAAGATATAACAACGCGACTATCGGAGACGGTGCCGGCAACAAGGGCCGTGCAGGAAGAACTCTATACAGATACAAGAACTATACATTTCAACAACAATTGACATGGAACAAGGAATTCAATAAACACAATGTCGATTTCTTAGCCGGCCACGAAAATTTCAGCGATAATTACTCTTATTCATATGGCTATAAGACAAACGAAACATTCGAAGGTGGCCCTGAACTAATAAACTTTACAGAGATAACAAGCCTTACAGGGTATCAGGTTGATTACAGAAATGAGAGCTATCTTACAAGAGCAAGATACAACTATGATAACAAATATTATCTGGAAGGATCTTTTCGTCGTGATGGATCTTCAAAATTCCATAGTGATTACAGATGGGGTAATTTCTGGTCATTGGGCGGCAGTTGGTCAATCTCAAAAGAACCATTCATGGCAGGTGTGAAAAATGTTATAAGTTCATTAAAACTAAGAGCATCTTACGGAGAAGTAGGTAATGATGGAGGTGTTGGTAACTATGGGTATATGGCTCTGTATTCAATGGATCAAAATGCAAATAAAGGTGCTGCTTACAAAATGCAGAACAGTGCTTTTGATATTAAATGGGAGACATCCAGCTCCTTTGGAGCCGCGTTAGAGGGTTCGCTTTTTGACAGAATAAATTTCAGCGTTGAGTATTTCGATAAAAGGTCTCAGGATTTGTTGTTTGACATTAACCTGGCTCTTTCTACGGGCGCAACCTCTACATCGGATGCAGTAGCTACAATAACAAAGAATCTCGGCTCCATTGCCAACAAGGGTGTAGAATTTGTTTTTGACGCAGATCTTATTAGAAAAGATAATCTAAGATGGAATTTAGGGTTCAATACTACCTACCTGAAAAATAAAATCATTTCATTACCTGAGCAAAACAGGGCAAATGGGATTATTTCAGGAACAAAAAGATATTTAGAGGGTCATGGAATTTATGATTTCTGGATGTACCAGTTTGCCGGGGTCGATCAGATGACCGGTAAATCGCTTTATCAGCCGGATCTTGATAAGTATTACATTGGAACACCTGTTGAAGGCAAAACAGCATTCCCTTCACAATATCTGGTTCAGATAGGAGACAAAAATTATTCAACATATACAACATATGCAAAGAAAGACTGGAGCGGAAGTGCAATGCCGGATCTTTTTGGAAGTTTCTCGACTAAGCTTACTTATAAAAGCTTTGATTTGTCTATGCTGTTTACCTATTCTATTGGAGGGAAAACCCTTGACAACTCGTATATGAGCCTTATGAGCGCAACAGCAAATCCCAGCTCTCTTCACAAAGACCTTCTTAAATCATGGGACGGAGTACCGGCCGGCATGACAGAAACCTCGGCTAACCGTGTGCTTGAAAACGGAATACCCGCAATTAACTATGAACAAAGCACATATAACAATGCCGTATCTTCAAGGTTCCTCATAGATGCTTCATACCTTGTTGTTAAGAATATCTCTCTCAGTTATACACTTCCAAGTCGGTTAGTTAACAAATTTGATTTGAGCGGGTTCTCAATTAGTGCATCTGTTGATAATCTTGCAACATTTACAAAATTACAAGGGATGAACCCTCAGCAATCTTTTACCGGTATTAATCAATCTTTTACCGGTATTAATGATAACGGTTTTGTTACAGCAAGGGTGTTCTCAATTGGGTTGAATATTAAACTATAATTATTTAAAATATTTAGTGATGATAACTATTAAGAAAATAACATATTTACTGGTAGGGATAATTCTCCTTTCCTCTTGTTCAAAGGACTATTTAAGTACGAAGCCATCCTCTTCAACCGCAACATCAACAATTTTTGAAACTACGAAGAATGCTGCACTGGCTATAAATGGCATCAATGCGCTTATGACGACTCAATTGCTTGGAACACAGGGTTTCAATGGAGAGGGCACAATAAAATTGTATTATGGAATCTATCCTGGAAATAACACTTCCATTAATCTTCCTGGTTGGGCATCAATAATAAACGGCACATTCAGAGAGAATGTTTCAAGCATATACCTTTATTATCCATGGTATTACTACTATATGTTAATAGGAAATGCAAATGCAATTATTACCAACATAGACAATGCAACAGGTCCGGATTCTGAAAAACAGTTTATCAAGGCACAGGCACTCACGTTCCGGGCATATAGCTACTTTATGTTATCTCAAATTTACTGCAACAGATGGAAGGATTCCAATAACGGAGCTTCTGCCGGCCTTGTTCTGAGAACAGATACGTCAACTGATGAAATGCCATTATCCACTCTTAAGGAAACATACGAAAGAGTCTACAAAGATCTTGACGATGCAATTGCTCTTTATGCTCAGTCGGGCAAAAGCCGCAATAATAACTACGATCCGGATAAGAATGTGGCTTATGCAATATATGCAAGGGCTGCAATTACCAGGGCAGATTATGCAAAAGCTTCTGCAATGGCGGTAAATGCGCGTGAAGGTTATCCGCTGATGTCAAATAACGATTACAAATCGGGATTTAACACGCCTAACAATGAGTGGATATGGAGCAGTTACGGTGCTGCAGATGAAACTCTTTATTACTATTCTTACTTTGCATATATGGCATATAATGGTAACGGAAGCGCAGTAAGATCAACTCCAAAATGCATAACCAAGGAGCTGTTTAATAAAATTCCGAATGGTGACATCAGAAAATCACTTTTCCTTGACCCAACCGGATACACTTATACAACTTCAACCGGTCAGGCGGCTTCGACCTCTGCTTTGGCTGCAAAAGCGCGTTTAATGTTTCCGGATATATATCCGACAGCAACGATTTATGCATATATGCAATTTAAAGTTTCTGCAACAGATTTACCGGGTGTAGGTAATCTAAATCACTTCCGTTCTTCTGAGATGTACCTTATCGAGGCTGAGGCGAAGTATTTCCTGAATGATGTAACAGGAGCGCAAGACGCTTTGATTGCGTTGAATAAAAATAGCGGCCGTAATCCGGTTTATACCTGTACAGCTACAGGAACAAATTTATTGGAAGAAATAAAACTTTACCGGTCAATTGAGCTTTGGGGCGAAGGTTTTGACTGGTTTGACCTTAAGAGATGGGGAGACAATGTAACTCGCACAAGTACAGCAAATGGCGGTAGCTTTATCCCTTCTCTTGCAATAAATGCAGGGCCATCAGAAGGAAACAACTGGACATGGAAAATCCCATTGAGAGAGACTGACTATAACTCGGCTCTTCAATAGAGAATAAGCAATGCTGATTTAAAGAGCTGCCGTTTGATTGGCAGCTCTTTTTATTTCAAACACGCACCCTCTAAATAATTATTATATTTGCAGGTTAATTGAATATAAGTAAACAGTTTTTTATATGTACAGGACACACACTTGCGGAGAGTTACGCATAAACAATGTAGGAGAGCAGGTTACGCTTGCCGGATGGGTTCAGAGAATACGTAAAATGGGAGGGATGAGTTTCATCGATTTGAGGGACCGTTACGGAATCACACAGCTTGTAGTTAACGAAGGCGATTTAAATACTGTTGCAGAAAAGCTTGGCCGCGAGTTTGTTCTTCAGGTTAAGGGAATTGTAGCGGAGAGAAGCAGCAAGAACGGCAAACTTCCAACAGGTGATGTGGAAATTAAGCTTTTGGAAATAAATGTTCTTAATTCTTCACTTACTCCTCCGTTTACAATTGAAGACGAATCAGACGGCGGAGAAGAGATCCGCTCAAAATACCGCTACATTGACCTTCGCAGGAATCCACTTAAAAAAGCGTTGGAACTGAGGCACAAAATGGCTCAGGAGGTACGTAAATATCTGGATGGAATTGGGTTTATGGAAATAGAGACACCTGTACTCATCAAGTCTACACCGGAGGGAGCGCGTGACTTCGTTGTACCTTCAAGAATGAATCCGGGAGAATTTTATGCACTTCCCCAAAGCCCCCAAACCTTTAAGCAGCTTCTGATGGTAGCCGGATACGACCGCTACTTCCAGATTGTTCGCTGTTTCCGCGATGAGGACCTTCGTGCCGACCGTCAGCCTGAATTTACCCAAATCGACTGCGAAATGTCTTTCGTGGAAAGGGAGGACATTCTCTCCACTTTCGAAGGAATGATTAAGGCTCTCTTCAAAAATGTACTGAACAGGGAATTCAGTGGTCAATTCCCAAGAATGTCCTATACCGATGCCATGAAATATTATGGTTCGGACAAACCGGACATCCGCTTTGGAATGAGAATGACAGAGATTAAACATCTTGTTGGAGGGAAAGATTTTGCGGTATTTGATTCTGCAGAATATGTTGGTGCAATTTGTGTTGATGGAGCTGCCTCATATACACGCAAACAGCTTGACGAAATTACCGAGTGGGTTAAGCGTCCTCAGGTAGGAGCAAAAGGACTTGTATATATTCGCATTGCAGAGGACGGAATAAAATCTTCCGTTGACAAATTTTATACTCCTGCCGAACTTAAAACCATTGCCGATGCCGTTAATGCAAAAGTCGGGGACCTTATATTAATCCTTGCCGGGGGCAGAAAAAAGACTCAGGAAGCTTTGGGAACACTAAGGATTGAGATGGGAAACAGGCTTGGTTTGCGCGATAACGCAAATTATGCTCCGCTTTGGGTTTATGATTTTCCTTTGCTCGAATGGGACGAGGAAACTCAGCGCTTCTATGCAATGCACCACCCGTTCACTTCTCCTAAGCCGGAGGACCTTGATAAGTTTTACAGTTCAAACAAAGATGATGTTGCAGCTGTTGCTGCAAACGCATACGACTTTGTGCTTAACGGAACAGAAATTGGCGGCGGCTCAATAAGAATTCATGACTCTGCTGTTCAGAAAAGGATGTTCGAAGTATTGGGATTTTCTTCCGAAGAGGCCGATTACAAATTCGGGTTTATAATAAATGCATTTAAATATGGTGCGCCGCCACACGGTGGAATTGCTTTTGGGTTTGACCGTTTCTGCGCCCTTTTCGGAGGTCAGGAAACAATCCGTGACTACATTGCTTTCCCTAAGAACAACGCCGGCCGTGATGTTATGCTTGACGCTCCTTCTCAGATAGACGGCTCTCAAATGGACGAGCTCTTTTTAAAAAGCACTGTAAAAAAATAGATTTTTACACAAAAATTTAGAAATGAACATTCAGCAACTGGAATATATTGTAGCAGTGGACCGCTACCGGCATTTTGCCAAAGCGGCAAAGTCGTGCGGGGTTTCCCAGCCCACACTGTCTATGATGATTCAGAAGCTGGAAGATGAGCTTGGACTGGAGATATTTGACAGGTCTAAAAGTCCTGTTTCTACGAACCAGTCCGGAGAAATGATAGTGAACCAGGCAAGAGTGGTGCTGTATAATATCCGTCAGCTCCGGGAAATGGCAGACTCAACAAAAGAGAGTATTCTGGGCGATCTTGAAATGTCCATTATACCAACTGTTGCTCCATATTTGCTTCCTAAGCTTTTCGGAGAGTTTAAAAGAAACCTTCCATCTCTTCGCTGCAGGGTATCGGAGATGAAAACATCCACCGTAATAGAAAAACTTAAGAGTGCAGAAATTGATCTGGCAATTGTTGCAACTCCACTTGACGATCCGGAAATTCTTGAAGTTCCGCTTTATTATGAACGTTTTCTTGCGTATATTTCACCCGGAGACGAGCTCTATTCACGCACAGAATTGAATGTCGCAGAAATAAATTACGACAGAATGTGGATACTTGAGGAAGGGCATTGTTTCCGCGACCAGATATTCAACATCTGCAACAGGGCACATAACAGCTTTCAGCAGTACGAGGCGGGCAGTATTGAAACGCTTATTAAGGTTGTTGACGAGAACGGAGGGTTTACTATATTCCCCGAGCTTCATCTCCCTTCACTCACTCCTGCTCAGCAAAAACACGTGAGGCCTTTCAGGGGAGAGGAGCCAAGAAGAGAAATCTCGCTCGTTTTCCGGCAGGATTTCATAAAGGAGAAATTGCTTAATGTAATAGTCTCATCAATCAAGAGCATAATTCCGCAAAGCATGCTGGACCCAAGACTCTCAAAGATGAGGGTTAAACTTTAGAAAACTAAAAACACACGCAAATGGGCTTACTCTTATTTTATCTTTGTCTTGCCCTCGCAATATCGTTTATTTGTTCGGTAATGGAGGCCGTCCTTCTTTCTGTGCCAATGTCTTTTATTAACATCAAGGAGGTAAAACAAACAATAGACAGGCCTATTTCTGCAATTCTTACACTTAACACTGTGGCACATACAGTTGGGGCAGCCGGTGTTGGTGCTCAGGCTGTTGTGATTTTTGGAGAGGCATATTTCGGGCTGATATCTGCAGTTCTCACTCTTCTTATCCTGATCTTCTCGGAAATTCTTCCAAAATCAATAGGTGCACACTACTGGAAAAGTCTGGCTATGAGCTCCGGAAGAATAATTCAGGTGATGATTTATGTTACATACCCGTTTGTAATAATATCGGAAATTTTAACAAGAATTATTGCAAAACAATCTAAAGAAGAGGCATCTGTGAGCAGGGAAGAGATTTCTGCAATGGTTGACATTGGAACAGAGGAGGGCACATTTGCCTCAACGGAAAATAAAATTATCCAAAACCTGATAAAGTTAAGGAGCGTACGCGCAGAAGACGTAATGACTCCAAGGGTTGTTGTTGCCACAGCCTCCGAGGACATTACTCTTGAGGAATTTTATAAAAACAAGGCTTACCTTCATTTTTCAAGAATCCCGGTCTATACATTTAATAGCGAAAACATAACAGGATTTGTATACAGGCAGGAAGTCCTTGAAAATCTTGCAAATGACAATTTTGGAATTAAGCTGTCGGAGATAAAAAAACCAATGGTGGTTGTCCCAAATCATCAACCCCTCACGGTATTATGGGAGATGCTGCTTTCAGAGAAAGCGCATATTGCTCTTATTGTAGACGAATATGGCGGTTTTGAGGGTATCGTAACACTCGAAGATATTATCGAAACCATTATGGGCATCGAAATAATGGACGAAAGGGACGTAGTTGCCGATATGCAACAATATGCCCGCGAACGCTGGAAAGAGAGGGTTGAAAAGTACAAACATCTTTAACGTAATAAAAAACGACTTCTAAGGGAAGTCGTTTTTTATTAGCGAATAGCAAGCTGGTTGCAGCAATGTGCTGCACCAGCTATTCAAGAACTTTGATAAGATTGCTGGCCAGTTTCATGAATGCAACACTGTCCGGTTTGTCCGAAAGTGCAACCGGCTCTCCAATGTCACCGCTTTCGCGAATACTTTGAACGATGGGAATCTGGCCAAGCAAAGGAATGCCAAATTTTTCCGCCATCCGCTTCCCGCCATCTTTGCCAAATATATAGTACTTATTGTCCGGAAGTTCTTCCGGAGTAAACCATGCCATGTTTTCCACAAGACCAAGAACAGGTTTGTTGATGTCTTTCTGGCGGAACATATTTACGCCTTTCTCTACATCGGCCAAAGCTACTGCCTGAGGTGTGCTCACGATAATTGCTCCCGAAAGAGGGATGTCGTGCACAAGTGAAATATGTATATCGCCTGTTCCCGGAGGAAGGTCAATGAGAAGAAAATCGAGTTCGCCCCATTTAACCTGAAGAATCATCTGCTTTAGAGCATTGCTCGCCATAGGCCCTCTCCAGATGAGAGGTTGCGAGGGGCCGGCAAAATAACCGATGGACATCCATTTTACCCCATATTTCTCAATAGGGATAATCATATCCTTTCCGCTCGAATCGTCTACCAGCGGTTTTTCGTATTCCGTTGCTGTCATCTTGGGAACAGAGGGCCCGTAAACATCTGCATCGGTAAGACCTACTTTGTATCCCGCTCTGGCTAAGGCAACGGCCAGATTAACGGCAACAGTGGATTTCCCAACTCCTCCTTTGCCCGAAGCAATGGCGATAATGTGACCGACATTCGCAAGAGCGTCATGGCCGAGTTCCATGTTGAGCCTCTTTTCAATCTTCCTCTCCCGCACAAGTTCCATTATTGATATTTTGAAATCTTCGCCCGGGAATGCATTCCTTATAGCTTCTTCGCAACTCTTCTTAATTGAAGACGAAAAAGGGTCCGGCGAAGGAAAAACCAGCTTAAATCTCACCTTTCCATCCTCAACCTTAATGTCTTCAACTATTCCCAGTGACACCACATCTTTCTCTCTCACCGGATGCATAACACCCATAAGCGCAGCTTCAATCCTGTTTTTATCCATATTTTTCCTGATTAATTAACACTGTGGTATTTATAAGCCCAAGTGCGATTAAAATAATATTTAATGATTATTATCAACAAAGATACCGGTTTTTTGTTGTCCCGGTGGCGAGTTGTTTCTTTTCTCTGCCATTTAAACACTGCCAACTAATTGATGAGGGCTTGTGCGTCCTCCTCCGCTGTGCTTCGTCCGACCGAATCGCCCTCATCAATTAGTTGGCAGTACGTAATAATTGTTCAGAAATGTTGCAACCAGCCGCCGGAGACAAAAATCTGCAAAAATTGCGGAGTCACAACGCCATAATAGATAGTTAATAAATCAGTTACTAAAAACAAGGAGCGCAGGTTTTCCTGCGCTCCCGGCGTATGTTTTACAATAGACGCTTTAAAAATCTATTTAGCAATAGTCATCTCTTTCAGCAAATATCCTGCGCCGCCGAATTTGTCCATAATGAACAATGTGTAGCGTATGTCAACGCTGATTGTGCGCTGGAGTGAAGGTTCGAAAATGATGTCACCGCTCATTGCTTCCCAGTTTCCGTCAAAGGCAGTTCCAATCAGTTCGCCTTTGGCATTGAGAACAGGGCTTCCTGAATTACCGCCCGTAATGTCGTTGTTGGTAAGGAATGCAACAGGCATTTCACCGTTTTTCATTGCATACTGGCCATAATCCTTTGCCTTGTAAAGCTCTTTGAGTTTTGCAGGGACAACGAATTCCCAGTTGTTTGGGTCTTCTTTTTCCATAACACCTTTAAGAGTCGTTACGTGTTCGAACAAAACTGCATCTTTCGGAGAGTAGTTAAGGACTTGTCCGTAGCTGAGTCTCATTGTTGAATTCGCATCCGGATACATTGCCTGTCCCTTTTTCATTTCAAGCAAACCTGCGATATAGGCTTTCTGACCTTTGGCAAGAGTAGTACCAACGGCCTGTAATTCTCCGAAAGTTTTTCCCATAACCACGTTGATTGATTTTGCAGCAGCAAGTGCAGGATCGGAAAGGAGAGCATCGATGTTGCCATTCAGGGCAGCCTTAAACTTCTCCTGAGAAACGAAAACAGATTTTTCGAAAATGAAGTCGACATAAGCGTCGATATTTCCTCCGAACTGGGTATCTATTGTTTTAAATACATCCGGACGATCAGCCGCTTTCACCTTGTCGCGATACACATTAAGAAGGGCTTTTGCCACCTTTTTGTCTGTTGCAGGAGAATAATCCTTGTAGAAAGATTCAGTTCTCCTCTGCGCCATTGCAAGAGTTTGTTTGGCTCTGTCTGTTTCGCCTTTGGAAATAGCATCGGCATAGGCCACGAAAGCACTTGCCACTGAGAATACCTCAATATTGTTCAGTGCTTCGCGTGTGTACGAGCTGAGGGTTAGTGCCTCTGCTCTTTTTGCGATAGATGAGTTGATATCGTTGAGGGCGGTTCCGTATTTTTCAATGCGGGCCTTGTCTTCGTTAACCCATTTGGTGAAAGTTCTCTCTTCTTCTGCACGACGCTCCTGAACTCCAAGTTTTGCAAAAGTTTCGTTCATGCCAATAGCCTTTTTCCAGAAGTTTGAAGATCCCGAATATTTGCTCGCATACTGAAGACGAATCTTAGGGTCGGCAACCATATCTTTCATAAGCACATCCTGACGGATACCTCTTACGTAGATTGAGATGGAATTGGTTATATCGCTCATCTCCTTAACCTCGGCAGAAGTCATAAAACGGTTTGTTCTTCCGGGATAACCGATAATCATGGCAAAATCTTTTTGCTCAACACCTTTTAAAGAGATTGTAAGATGTTTTTTAGGCTGATATGGTATGTTGTCCTTTGAGTAATCGGCAGGGTTATTGTCTTTATCTGCATACACGCGGAACATTGAAAAGTCGCCGGTGTGGCGTGGCCACATCCAGTTGTCGGTATCAGCTCCGAATTTGCCGATTGATGAAGGGGGAGCTCCTACAAAACGGATATCGGTGTAGGTTTTTGTAATCATCATTAAGTATGTGTTTCCGCCAAAAAATGAAGCAACTCTTCCTTTAAGGAATTTATTGCCGGCAATTGCCTTAGCTATGAGTTCATCTGATACAGCAGCAAGTGCTTTTGCACTTTCTTCCGGAGTGGTTGCTTTTGCAACTGCATTTTCCACATCTTTGGTCACATCAATTATGTTCTCAAGGAATGTAACCGTGAGTCCCGGAGAAGGAAGCTCCTGTTCGCGGTTCATTGCCCAATAGCCATCCTGAAGATAATCGTGCTCGACAGTGCTGAGTTTTTGGATAGAACCATAACCGCAATGGTGGTTTGTAAGTAAAAGACCCTCCCTGGAGATTATTTCTCCTGTACAGCCACCGCCAAAGCTTATTACGGCATCTTTGAGGCTGGAGTTGTTTATGTCGTATATATCTTTAGCAGTGAGCTTAAAGCCAAGTTCCGACATTTTCTTGCTGTTTAACTTCTCTATCAGCGGCAGAAGCCACATGCCTTCATCCCCTCTGAGCGGGCTAAAAGAGAGGAGTATAGCGCCCAAAATTAAAAGACTGATTTTTTTCATTTAGATGTTATATAATAATTAGTTAGTGAGATTGGTGACAAAGATATATTTTTATTTGTACATTTATTCATCCAAAAGGGGCAAAAAATATGGCTCTTCCTCTTAAAATAGTTATCGTTACAGATAAGTTCAAAGGAAGTCTCAAATCTTCTGAGGCTGCCGGAATCATTAGTGAGGGCTTGCGGGAAGGATTCGGGCGTGAACTTGACATTAAAGTTATACCTATTGCCGACGGAGGTGAAGGTTTTCTGGATACAATCTCGGAAGCCATTGTTTGTGATGAAGTAAAAACAGCAGTATTCGACCCGTTGGGAAGGAAAATAAACAGCAGCCTGCTCATGTCCGAAGGAAGGGCTATTATTGAAATGGCAAAAGCTTCCGGTTTGCAGTTACTCAACCCAAACGAATACAATCCGCTCAAAACCACCTCTTTCGGTCTCGGAGAGTTAATTGATAAAGCACTTAAAGAAGAGGCAAAAGAGATTTTAATAGGTATAGGAGGTAGTGCCACAAACGATTGCGGAACCGGTATGCTTCAGGCTCTGGGATACAGATTTCTTGACAGCAAAGGGAAAAAAATAGGTTCCGGCCCGGGAGAGTTTATGAGCGGATCATTACTCAGTTCCATTTGTACAATTGACGATTCTCAGATGAATCCGGCTCTGCATAAAAAGAAAATTACTGTTGCATGTGATGTTACAAATCCTCTCATTGGCCCGGAGGGAGCAACTTATGTATACGGGCCGCAGAAAGGAGCCACAAAACAGCAATTGGAAGAACTGGAGGAGGGTGCAAGAAATTTTTCAGCCGTAACAGAGAAACATCTTGGATTTAGCAGCAGCTTTTTATGTGACTCCCAAAATTATATAGGATTTGATTTGTCCGATTTCCCGGGAGTTGGCGCTGCCGGCGGAGTGGGATTTGCACTTAAAAGCTTTCTTAATGCAGACCTTTTACAGGGCTGGAGAGTAACAACAGAACTTACACATGCCGAAAAGGCGATTGCGGAAGCAGATCTTGTAATCACCGGAGAAGGAAGGCTTGATGCACAGAGTCTCTCCGGCAAACTTATCAGTGGAATCTCACATATTGCCATGCACTATAAAAAACCATTATGGATATTCTGCGGAGAGAATACACTTAACCCAGAACAGGAAAAAAAGATTATTTTTGATAAAATATTTACAATTTCAAAAGAAGCTAAAAATTTAAATGACTCTATATCAAAGGCCAAGGGGATTTTGAGAAAAATTTCTGTCTCTGCTGCAACTTTTCTGAACGGATTGCAGTCTAACAGACAAACCTTTTAAACAAAACAAAATTATGGAAGCAATTCTTGGGATTTTAGTCCCCTTTACAACAGCAGTTTTAATCATTGCAATAATTTATCTGGCAAAGTATTTCAAGGAGAAATCGAGAAATGAACTCATTGCAAAGGCTATCGAGCACGGAAAGGATATTTCTCCGGATCTTTTCAAAAGCAATGACAGACCCAGAAAACAATCGGATCCCCTCACAAGTGCACTAGTATCAATTGGAATAGGTATCGGATTATTCGGAGCTTTTTACTTTTTCTTTGACGGATTTAAATTTGCAGCATTCGGCCTCATTCCCCTGTTCATTGGTATAGGACAACTGGTTGCCTATTTTGTAAACAAGAAAAATAAAACTCAAGACTAACTGTGAACAGAGCCGCTTTTGAAAAAGAGGTAATAAACAATCAGGAACCGCTGCGGCGGTTCCTTTTAAACCTTTGTGGCGGCGATAGTGCTTTGAGTGACGATATAGCTCAGGAGGCATTTATTAAAGCCTACCTGAATATCAATTCATTCAACGGATTGTCGAAATTTTCAACCTGGCTCTTCCGGATAGCGTATAACTGTTATTGCGACAACAAAAGAGCTTCTCAGAGATTCTCTACTGTTGAGATAAACGACAGAGTTCATATGGCAGGTGAGAGTTCCGATTCCAGATATAAAAACCAGGAACTATATATGGCTCTGGCACAACTGGGAGAGAAGGAGAGATCGGCAATTCTGCTCTTTTACATGGAAGATAAAAGTATAAAAGAGATATCAACAATAACTGGAACACCGGAGAACACGATAAAGTCTCACCTTTCCAGAGCCCGTTTAAATTTGTCAAACCATCTAAAAACTATCGGTTATGAAAGATGATAATATAAAACAATTCTTTACAGAGCATAAGCAGGAGATTCCCGATGAGGGATTCAGCAACAGACTCTTTGCCGCGCTTGATTGTTTACCTGAGCCTAAACCGAGAGTCGACAGGTCGAGAATGATTACTGCAATATTTGCAGCAGTGGGATTTATAATGTTTGCAGTGCTTGGCGGTTACTCCATACTTATAGAGGGTCTCAGCTCAATGGGCGGAATCTTTGTAAATTACAAATCGGCAACCCCGGAAATTATAACTGCTATGACATTCACCTTCTGTGCCTTGTTTGCTCTTGGAAGATTTGCAGTAAAGGATAACCAGTAGAGCCCGGAAAACTCAGAATAAAACCGGATCTTCCAGCAGTTTGTATGACATTCTGTGATACTTGCAAGGTCCGTACAACTTAATGGCCTCTCTATGCTTTTTTGTAGGGTAGGCCATATTTCTTTCCCAGCCATACTGTGGAAATTCAGCTGCTATTTTTTTCATGTATTCGTCCCGGTGGGTCTTTGCAAGAACGGATGCTGCCGCAATAGACGCAAACCGTCCGTCTCCCTTTACGAAACACTCATGAGGTATATTCTGATATTTAATAAACCTGTTTCCGTCTACCAGTATATACTGAGGCAATACAGACAAAGAGTCCAGTGCAAGATGCATTCCTTTTATTGAGGCTTTAAGAATATTAATCTTATCTATCTCCGGGGCATCCACGGCTGCAACACTCCATGCCACAGCCTCTTTTTCAATGATTTCCCTGAGCATGTCTCTCTCTTTTTCTTTAAGCTGTTTTGAGTCGTTAAGAAGAGGATGAAAAAAATCCTCAGGAAGAATGACTGCTGCAGCATAAACCGGTCCGGCAAGACAACCCCTTCCGGCTTCGTCGCAACCAGCTTCAATTCTGTTTTTTTCGTAATATGGCAATAGACTTGGAAAGGCCGGCATATATGTGAAATTTACCGGCAATTTAGTGAATGTGTCAATATTTTGAAATTTTATCCTTTAAAATTCCAATAAGAGTATTTTTACTTTCGATAGATGCTTTATACTCACTATTCGCACAGTCAATTTCTGCCTTGAGCAGTTCTCTCTGCATTTCCGATTCTGAAAGTAATTTTTGAAGGCTCTCTATGCGGGAGTCTTTTTCAGCAATCTGGTCAAGAAAACTTTGGGATAGATTTTCGAAAAGCAGGTTCTCCGCCGGAATATTCAAAACTCTTGATATATCATTGAGACGCGGATTGATGAGGGCAGTCTTTCCTCCCTCTATTTTTCTGTATCCATTGAGTGAAATTCCCAGAATCTGGGCCATATATTCCTGAGAATACCCCAGATCTCGTCTTCTTTTTCGAATGGTTTCCCTTATCCTGTCTGTATTCATCAACACAAATATAAGCCTAAGTTCACTTGAGTATGGGCAATCAGAAGTAGCTACAATGCACACAAAAAGTATGGATATGTTTTAAAATAAAATATAGTATTGTCAAAATAAAATTTAGAAATGGATAAATCGACACAATGAGTGTATTATGAGTCAAAAGAGACATTATTTTTGCAAAAAAAAGATGAGAAAGGATTTTTTGGAATTTATTTATCTGTTGCTGGAAGAGAAGAAGCTTTTCCTTAATCCGGAATTCAACCGATATGATATTTGTTCGTTTTTTTGCAATGGAGTATTTCCCGGAGAAAAAATTGTCTTTGAAGAGTACGGATGTTCCGTTGATACTCTTATTTCCCTCTTTCGGGTGCAGCATGCTAGAAAGCTGCTGCAAGAGGGCTTTTGCTACGAAAATGTATGGAAATACAGCGGATTCAAATCAAAAAGGGTTATGATCAAAGCTATTTACCGTGTTGTTGTATGAAAAAAAAATATTAAATTTGATAGCTAAACGCCAGAAAAAATTAACTAACAAATAATCAGGTAATTAATATGAAAGTTTATCCAACCCAAAACATTCGAAATATTGTCCTGCTTGGAGGCACGAAGTCCGGCAAAACAACGCTGGTAGAGACAATGATGTTTGAAGGCAAAGTAATTGATCGCCGGGGAACCGTTGAGGCGAAAACAACTGTCAGCGACAATGCCGAAATTGAACAAATTTATCAACGCTCAATTTATCCGACTCTGCTTTATACAGAGTTTATGGATAACAAACTTAATATAATTGATACTCCGGGTTCCGATGACTTCATCGGAGGAGTAATATCTGCCTTTAAGGTTGCAGATACTGGTGTAATGATTGTAAATGCGCAGCAGGGAGTTGAGGTGGGTACAGAAATCTTTGCGCGTTATGCCGAAAAATTTAAAAAACCGTTGATTCTGGCAATTAATCAGCTCGATCACGAAAAAGCAAACTGGGATGCAGCTCTCGATTCTGTTAAACAGACTTTTGGAAAGAAAGTAGTTGTTATTCAATATCCTGTTGAAACAGGACCTAACTTCAAGTCTTTCATTGATGTTCTCAAAATGAAGATGTATGTCTTCAAAGACGATAACGGAACAAGAGAGGAGCATGAAATTCCTGCAGATCAAAAAGATCAGGCAAACGAACTGCATCAGATACTTGCAGAAGTTGCAGCAGAAAATGACGAGTCGCTCATGGAGCTCTTTTTTGACAAGGGAGTTCTCTCGGAAGAGGAAATCCGCGTAGGGCTCAGAATCGGACTTGCAAAATCTGAGGTTTTTCCACTTTTCTGCCTTTCAGGCAAAAAAGACATGGGTGTTAAGAGACTTATGGAGTTCATAATAAATGTTGCTCCTGCTCCTGACAAAACAATACAGAAACTTAAGGACGGCACTTTGGTTCCTTGCGACTCTGCAGCACAGCCGTCAATTTTTATATACAAAACATCCGTTGAGCCCCACCTGGGCGACGTATCCTTCTTCAGGGTAATGTCGGGAAAAGTTGTTGAAGGTTGCGATCTTGTAAATCCGGAAAACGGAGCAAAAGAGAGACTTACTGCAATTTATGCCGTAGCCGGTAAGAAAAAAGAAAAACTTACAGAAATGGTTGCCGGCGATATAGGATGTACAGTTAAGCTTAAAACTGTTAAAACAAATCAGACTCTAAACGGAGGCAACAAAGAGTGGGTTTTCGAACCTATGGTTTTCCCTCCATCTAAATACAGAACAGCAATTAAGGCCAAAGTTGAGAAAGACGAAGAGAAACTCGGAGAAATTCTTAACAAGGCACATGCCGAAGACCCTACAATTGTTATTGAGTATTCAAAAGAACTCAAACAAACAATCCTCAGCGGGCAGGGTGAGCACCACATCAACATTTTGAAATGGCACCTCACAAATACCCATAAAATTGAGGTAGATCTTTTCCCTCCTAAGATTCCATACAGGGAAACAATTACCAAAGTAGCTCTTGCAGATTATCGCCACAGAAAACAATCCGGCGGAGCAGGTCAGTTCGGAGAGGTTCATATTCTCATCGAACCGGTTGTTGAAGGCGTTGCTGCAAACAACAGGTTTAAGGTCGAAGGCAAAGAGCTTGTTCTTAACCTTAAGAGCAAGGAAGAATACAAAATGGACTGGGGTGGCAAGCTTGAATACTACAACTGTATTGTGGGCGGCGCTATTGATGCCCGTTTTATGCCGGCAATCCTTAAAGGTATAATGGAAAAGATGGAAGAGGGTCCTCTCACAGGTTCATACGCTCGTGATATCCGCGTATTCGTATATGACGGTAAGATGCACCCGGTTGACTCAAACGAAATCTCTTTCAAACTTGCAGGACGTAATGCATTCAAGGAGGCCTTCAAAAAAGCAGGTCCGAAAATTATGGAGCCAATTTACAATGTAGAGGTACTCGTACCAAGCGATTGTATGGGAGACGTAATGAGCGACCTTCAGAACCGCAGGGCCATGATTGAAGGAATGAGCAGCGAAAAGGGATTTGAAGTTTTAAAAGCCAG
>JAGDMC010000166.1 GCA_017860395.1 Bacteroidota bacterium
TTAAGGAGTGGTAAAGATGAGTGATAACAAAAATAACGGTTGTTGTTCAGGTCCAGAATGTTGTGGAGCTATACCCAATATTATCTTAAATAAGAAAAAGCAGATCTACATTGACTTTTTGTATCTGGATTTAAGTGTATGCACCCGCTGCCAGGGTGCGGACACCAGCCTAGATGAGGCATTGGCTGAAGTTTCCAAGGTGCTGGAAGCGACGGGTACCGAAGTGGTATTGAATAAAGTGAATATAAATACTGAAGAATTAGCGGTAACTCATAAATTTCTAAGTTCACCCACCATTAGGGTTAATGGCCGCGACATTCAGCTGGAGGTTCATGAGAGCCTGTGCGAATCCTGCGGGGACTTATGTGGAGATGAAGTTGATTGCCGGATTTGGGTTTACGAAGGGCAGGAATATCCTATCCCTCCCAAAGCAATGATTATTGAAGCCATACTGAAGGAGGTTTATGGTGGACACGTAGGAGATCAGGTGTCAGAGCTGCAATATGTCATGCCTGCCAACTTGAAGAGTTTTTTTGCGGCAATGGCTGGGCAAAGTTTAGGGACTGAATAATTTCCCCGACCGTACTGTTATACATCACAACCAAAAATTTCACCGGTGATCTGTCCCAACGCAAATTTGTTGGTAAATATTTGGGAGGGTGCGTAAATGTTAGAGATCAGAATAAATAAATCAAAGGCCAAGATCGGGAAAATACTGGTAAAAGAAGGCGATTTGGTCTCTAGTGGAGATGCCATTATGAGCATTGAAGTCGGCAAAGCACAGGTCATTATTGGTTCCAATTTCACAGGTAAAATATTAAGTGTTAATAAAAAAGTAGGAGACGTGATTAATCCGCACGATATCGTATTTACAGTTGAAGGCAAGGTAACTCGTAAAGTAAAAGATATTATCATTTACTACCGTGATTAAGGAGGATTGATCAGTTGTAATGAAGATAATGCTGATCGAATCCGATTCTACTGACCCATGGTACAATCTTGCTCTGGAAGAGCATCTACTAGAGACCCTTCAAACTGGAGAATGCATTCTATATTTGTGGCAAAATGATCAGACGGTTGTAATTGGCGCCAACCAAAATCCATGGAAAGAGTGCAACCTTAAGCTTTTGGAAGAGGACGGCGGAAGACTGGCCCGCCGGATATCTGGAGGCGGGGCAGTTTATCATGATTTAGGAAATCTTAATTTTAGCTTCCTGTTGGGTCGTCATTATTATGATTTTGACAAGCAAATAAAGCTGATCATAAGCGCATTAGAACGACATAATATTAAGGCTGCCTTTACAGGCAGAAATGACATACTTGTTAATGGCAAAAAATTATCAGGAAATGCATTCTACTATGCTGGAGACAAGGTATTGCATCATGGAACAATTCTGCTGGATTGCGTTTTTGATAAAATGGCGAAGTATTTGCAGGTATCAGAACGTAAAATTCATTCCAAGGGAATTGAGTCCGTAAGATCTAGGGTAATAAATCTCAAAGAAATAATCCCCGATATTACCATCCCAGTTTTAAAAGAGAGCATAAAAACACAATTCATGCTCAGCTATGGAAGTTATGAACAAATGTCTTGCATCGATCTTGATCTGACTAGATTCGATCCTCTTTATAAAAAACACGCTTCCTGGGCTTGGCGATTCGGAGATACGCCTGACTATCAGATCGCTTTTTCCAACTACTTCAGTTGTGGAGAGGTAAGCATTGGACTCACTCTGGAAAAAGGAATTATAGGTGACGCTAAAGTGTATTCTGATGCGCTGGATGTGAGGATGGCAGATAAAATAAAAAACTTTCTAATGGGACTACCTTTTGATTCCGACGTAATCAAGCAGAAATATAATGAGAATGAAGAAACTTGTAAATATCAGGATGTTATAGCTTGGTTAGCAGAAGAGATATCTAAGTTGTAGTGCATTGGGATTAAAGAAGTATATGGGTACATGGAGGAAACTCAATGGCAGAGGAATATGTCATGCCAGAAAATGTCGGGACATTAACTTCTACCCTTTTACACATTACAGGCTGCGACTATCAGTAGCCGCAGCCTGAACTCAGTAATATTGACAAATAATAGTTAAAAAATTTACCATACTTCTCCAAAAGCAGCATTGGTATAAAGATCTTCTATCTTAACTTTATGGGCCTCTTCCATTTTTGCCAGTTGGGCGAATACATGCTTTTTAGCCGGATCGTCAGTGACCTCAGCAAGGCTGGAATAGGTTTTCATCGCTTCTTCCTCTTTCTTCATAGCCAAGGCAATTGCATCCACTGGTTTCATGTCCGCTGAAAGTTTTGGCATTTGCACACCTTCCGATATTTTGTAGTCTCCTACCATACAAGTTTGCGATATTTTGTAACCTGCTCCTTCGCAGAAGGAAAAATCTTCAATATCCATTTCCTTAATATTTTTCATGGAGGTTGCATGTTGCTGTTCTTCCTCAGCAAATTGCAGAAATAATATTTTCATGCTTTCATCAGCTACTTTAGCTGCGACATCACGATAAAATTTAGAGGACTCTACCTCAGCAGCAATGACCACATCCATAATGTCTCCAAATTCCTTTTTATTCAGGCTTGCCACCCCTTTTTATTTTAATTTTAGCTATAAGTACCGTGAGCAGCAAGGATTGCCTTGATATAATTCATACAAGCCCAATGAGGCGGTTGCCCTGGCGCGTTTTGAAAAGCCAGTCAGACGGTCAGTTAATGGTTACCCTCATTAATCGGCAGTATTTTTATTAGTTAAAACCTGTAAAACATAAAACTTAATGGTTGACGTCGGAAACCAAGTGCAATAAAATAGTTGACAATGGAAACATAAAACAATTTTGAAGGAGCACAAATGGACAAAAATATTATAGATGTTTATAACCTAATTCAAGAGTTGGCCTGGCATTTTGGAGATCATGGATTGAATGATGAGTGCTGTGAAGATTTATCTTATGTTGAATATATGGCACTTAAAAAAATAAGTGAGTCCGAAAATATTACTATCCAAGAAACGGGCAATGCCTTGAATTTTACCAAAAGCGGAGCCAGCAAAATCATAGATCGCCTAGAAAAAAAAGGTTATGTTGCCCGGGTTACATCTTCAGTAGACGGACGCGTTTGCTGCGTAAATAAAACTGCCAAAGGGGCAGAAATGGCTGCGGGCATAGTTGAGAAATACTCTGCTTATGTCCATAAAATGCTGAAAGAGTTGGATCCAGATACCATTGGGAATATTAAATCGGTTCTAGAAATACTGGTCGATTCTGCACACAAGCAAGGGGCGTTGTAGAACAGCAAAAAAAACCAGAAGGAAGTATGGAATGAACACGCTTATCCAAACAATTCAATATTTTTTATATATTACTGCCGAGCTTACGACACTATTTCTTGGAATCAGTACCCTCGTAGCATTGATACTTATGTATTTGCCCCAGGAAAAGATCAAGACTTGGATGTCCGGCAAAGGGATATTGGGCAATATCATGGGAGCTTTGTTTGGGTCCATAACACCTTTTTGTGCCTGCTCGACGATTCCCATGACCCTAGGTTTTCTGGAAATAGGAATTCCGTTTGGGGCGGTAATGTCATTTGTCATCGCATCCCCCTTGCTGAATCCAATCATTTTCGCAATGCTTTTGGCATTAATGGGTCTTAAGGTAGCAATAACCTACTTTATAGTTGTGTTCGGCGCGGCTATTCTTTTTGGGATTATCCTGGAAAAAACCGGTGGAGGGAGATTGGTTAAAAATGTGCGTATCAAAGGAGGCGGTATAGAAGATGATGAAATCCCCCTGGCATTCATGAACAAATTAAAGCTGTCATTTATGAAAGCATGGGGAGATTATTACAGTATTTTAGGTTATTTACTCGTTGGTGTCGGCATCGGGGCGATGATTTATGGATATCTTCCCCAGGATATAGTAATAAGGTATGCTGGCCCCGGTAATCCGTTTGCTATCCCAATTGCAGCTATCATAGGTATTCCGCTCTATATTCGAGCGGAAACAGCGATACCAATCGGTTTATCATTGATGCAAAAAGGCATGAGCGTCGGGG
>JAGDMC010000167.1 GCA_017860395.1 Bacteroidota bacterium
GATTTAATCTGACCATCGAATAATTCTTTAAAGAGTTGAATATGAAAAAGTTCTGTCTAGTTCTATTTTTAATTTTCCCTCTCGCGCTTTTCTCGCAATCGTATGTTCCTCAAAAGCCGCCGCTCTTGTTTTCATTGAACATCAATGATCTCAGAACCATTTTTACATCCAAAAATTCACTGGTAAAAATGTCGGATAAAGAAATTGTTGAGATAGACAAAATAATTAGTCAGAGGAAAGAAGAGTTTTATATTTTAAAAGAAAAAGGGAAAAAATCTATTCCTTATGGTGAAAATGGTTTGCCAATAGGAAAGGTAGATCCGGAAATAAAGAGAGAAAGTAATACACTGACTGATGAGGTTTGTACTTCTATTTATAAAATTCTTGGAGAAAAGAGATATGAACAATTTGATAGAACCTTGATGAATGAGAGCGCAAGGAGAAATATGGAGCGTATGAATAAAGCCATGAAAAATAAAAAGAAGTAAATTATGATAAACAGACGTGCTTTTTTATTGGCAGTTGCGACGTTACTTATCTCATTCTCATCTCTTGCCCAGCAACGCGGCTTTATTATGAAGGCTGATATAACCCTGTCGGTCAGAGACAGTTTGACAAATGCTCCTTTGGAACTTGTAACTGCAGTTTTGACCAGAATTGACAGAAATAACAACAAGGAGATATTCACCTATGCAATTTCCGACAGTGCGGGTATAATAAAATTCAACAGGGTTCCGGCTTCTGATTACGAAATATCATTGCAGTATATGGGGTATTACATGAAATTAGTCCCCAATATTAAAATAGATGTAAGCGACCTAGTTCAGGGCAATACCCTAAAAGCCCTGGGAGTCGTAAAATTAAGAGAGAATGTAGCGGAACTGAACGCTGCCAAGATCAGGGAGCATGTTGTCCCAATTAAGTACTTAGGCGACACTATTCAATATAATGCAGCAGCCTTTAAATTGACAGATTCAGATGTATTGGAAGATTTTTTCAAAAAGTTGCCCGGCTGGAGTGTGGATAGAGACGGGAAGATTACTGCCAACGGTAAGGTAATAGACCAGATAACGGTTAACGGAAGGATATTTTTTCTTGACGACCCGGTTTTTGTGAGCAAAAACCTGCCTGCAAAATTGCTGAAAAACATAAAACTTTTTGAAAAAGAATCCGACAAATCTAAGTTTACCGGAATTGACGACGGTTCAAGAAAAAACACAGTAGATGTTGCTGTTAAGGAAGAAATGTTAAACGGCTGGCTGGCGAATTTCAAGGCAGGCGGGGGTACGGAAAAAAGATACAAAACCAACAATTTTGTTTCTAATTTCAATAAATACAACCAGATTGTTATAATTGGAAATGCGTCTAATCTGAACGAACCCGCTTTCACCAATGGTATAACCAGTGCTGCTAATATGGGTATGTCAAGTGATTATAACTTAGGGGGCAATATAAACCTTACGGAGAAGAAGAACAAATTCATAGCAGACATTTCCTATAAACTCAATGGGAAGAATAGCCTGAATGAAAATGAAATGCACAGGGTAAATTATATTAAGGATAGCTCTTTTGTTTATGACAAGAGTACAAAAAACGAAAACACGAATAATAGTCACACATTCAATGGAGTAATAAAGTACAATGGCAAAAAAAGTATGATTGTAATAAAACCCACGGCAAGGTTTTCATATGGTAATTATTCAGATTCAACAAAATATACGACAATTGGCGGAGAATCGGGAGTCATTCTCAACGAGGGAGAGAGCGTAAATACAGGTAAGAGAAATAGCGAATCAATATCTACAGACTTCAGTATTATTACAAAAGCAAATAAAAAATTCAGGACTTTCAGCATAAATGGATCACTGGATTACGACAGGACGGCTAATGAAGGCAGAAATCGCATATTAAACAAAACAGATCAGAAATACTTTATAGACAATAAATCATTGGGTTTTTCTGCACAATTCTCATACACGGAGCCAATTACAAAAAAAATTCTTTTTGGAACGAATTACAGGCTATCCTCCTCATTCTCTTCCAGAAACAAAGAGACATATAATCCCGGCAATAACGGAAATTTCACGAGTCTCGATACTCTTCTGTCAGATAAATCCGATAATACGGAGTTTCGACAAAATATTGAGCTATTTATTCAGAAACCTAAAGGGAAAGGAGAATCAAGCTTTTATATGATAGGGGTATCAATCCTGCCTTCGTATCTAAAGAGAAGTGCTGAGAACCGGAATATTGATAAATGGTTTATCGATTTTTCTCCAAAAGCTGAACTAAGGACTTCAATTAATAAGTTGACTCAATTTTTTTTAATTTACAAAGGTAATGTAAGAACACCTGACCTCTCAATGATGGTTCCCGTTCCGGACAATACAAATCCGCTCTTCTTCAGGATTGGCAATACCGGCTTAAAGAGCGAGTTTGAGCACAATGTCAGTCTGATGTTGAGACAAATTACAAACGTTAGTAGCGGACTAGCATCCGGCATATTCTTAGATGCCAAAGCTTCCTACTTTACCAGCAGAATTTTGAACAAATCGTGGTTTGACGAAAACGGGATACAATACTCCATGCCGTTCAACGATAGCGGAGATTATTCAGTTTATTCAAGACTGTCATATGACCAGCCTTTCTTCAAGGGAGCCCTTTACATTGGGAACGCGTTTAATGCTGGTTATTATAATAATATCTCATACGTCAACGGCGAAAGGAACATTACAAAAAGGACTGTGATCGGGGAGAGCGCAAGGGTATCATTCAAGTCAGGAGATTTTCATTTTTCGGGCAGTGCCTCTTTTAATTATGAGCAGTCTGAGAATTCAATATTCACCGGGAAGAAAACAAAAACCTGGAGAAACAATATTGAAGGGAGCATCAGGTATTTGCTCCCGCTTGGAATAGACCTGCGTACCGACCTCTCTTACCAATATTTTGCCGGCTTTAGTAATCAATATGATAAACCATACCTCCTCTGGAATGCCGAGGTATCAAAACCACTTATCCGAAACAAACTGACTCTGTCCATCTCGGCGAGCGATATTCTAAATCAGAACAAGAATATCCAACGGGAAGTTACAGACTTCTATATTCAGGAAACCCGCTATAATGTGGTCCGGCAATATTTTCTGTTTACACTCACATATAAATTCCTGACAGGTGGTAAGACAGGAGCATTCAAAGAAAGAGCCAATTCAATCCAGAGGTCACAGGAGAGTCTTATTTTTGAAATAGGAAACATAAGGTAAAGCGACCCCTGATATGTTATTTGTGTAGTAATTCAGCTCTCTTCAAATTTTCGTGTAACTTTATAGAAATTCACCTTTCTTTTGTTGCGCTAATTACGAAAAAATGAAAATACTACTAACAGGCTCATCCGGATATATTGGGAAACGGCTTCTTCCTATTTTGGTTGAGAGTGGACATGATGTTATTTGCTGTGTCAGAGATATCAAAAGATTTGCACCACCAGAGTCAATAAAGTCCAGAATAAATATCATTCAGATTGATTTGCTTGACAGATCTTCACTGGATATCATACCTGAAGATATTGATGGCGCTTTTTATTTAGTTCATTCTATGTCGGCATCTTCGGACTACCCATTGCTGGAACAAAAATCGGCTGAGAATTTCAGAAATGCAATTAATAAAACTAAAGTAAAGCATGTTGTTTATTTAAGTGGGATTGTAAATGAATCTGATTTGTCAAAACATTTGGAATCAAGAAAAAATGTTGAAAAAGAACTTGGTAAAGGGAATTATCATTTAACTACATTGAGAGCCGGTATTATTATTGGCTCAGGAAGCGCCTCTTTTGAGATAATGAGGGATTTGGTAGAAAAGCTTCCGATTATGATTACACCAAGGTGGCTTAATACTAAATGTCAGCCTATAGGAATTTCTGACGTGATAAAAATTCTATCAAAAACAATCCTGAATCCCAGGACTTACAATAATGATTTTGACATTGGCGGCCCGGATATTCTGTCGTATAAAGAAATGCTCTTAGAGTTTGCCCGTATAAGAAATTTAAAGCGATACATTTTTACTGTTCCA
>JAGDMC010000168.1 GCA_017860395.1 Bacteroidota bacterium
GTTTTCCGTGAATATTGCGGTGGGATGAAACTGAATAAATTCCATGTCCTGCAAAAGACAGTTCGCACGGTATGCAAGTGCAACTCCGTCACCTGTTGTTGTGCGCGGGTTTGTTGTGTTTTTGTATATGGCAGAGGCTCCTCCGAGAGTTAAAATAGTATGATTTCCAAGAAAAACATCTTCGCAATCCCCGGCAAGATCCCATGTCCGTATCCCGCAACATTTGCCGTTTGTTTTAAGAATCTCAATGGCAGAATGGTTCTCGAAAATGGAAATATTGGGATTTTCGGTCACCTTGTCAATCATGAAGTCTGTTATCTTTTTCCCGGTAACATCACCGCCTGCGTGAAGAATTCTTCTTCTGTGATGTCCGCCTTCCAGGCCTAGAGCCAGCGAACCGTCATACATATCGAATACCATCCCTTCATCAATGAGTTCATGTATTCTTTCGGGCCCTTCATTAACCAGGATATTCACAGCGTCATAGTCGCAAAGGCCCCTTCCGGCAACGATTGTGTCTTCAAGATGAAATTTTGGAGTATCTTCTTCGTCGGTTACCGCAGCTATTCCTCCCTGAGCAAAATAGGAGTTGCTTTCCCTGATGCCGGATTTGGTGACAAGTGCTACTTTTCCGTAGCGGGAAGCCCGGTAAGATGAGTATAAACCCGCAAGACCACTACCTACAATTATATAGTCGAATTGGTGCATTTTTTTAGATAAACGGCAAAAATACGCTTTTTAAACCTATATCGTAAATCAAACTCGATTTTTGCTCTTTTCCTCTCAAATAGGTATCTTAGCGCCTTCATAGTTTAAGTAAAAAGAGAAGAAATGGCAAAAAGTGTAAACTGCTTTATTCCATACAGGGACAAAGCGCAGGTAACAGAGACAATTAACGGGTTAAGGAGTATTGAGATTGTTGACAGGATTTATCTTCTGGCAACGGATAAAAATGCAGAGGCGTATCCGGGATATGAAATGATTCAGATTGATTCGCTAAAATCTACCGAAACTGTAAAAAAAATTGCAGCAAAATCAGATTCGGATTATTCACTTATTTATACAAAAGAGTCTACTCTGGTTATGGGTATGTTTGCCCTTGAGAGAATGGTTGGGCTGGGAAACGATACAGGTGCCGCAATGCTATACGCAGACCATTATCAGATTGTTGACGAAAAGAGAAACATCAGTCCCGTTATTACATATCAGCAGGGAAGCTTAAGGGACGATTTCAATTTCGGGTCGGTTCTTCTTTATAAGTCGGCTGCAATAAAAGAGGCTGCTGCAAGAATGACCGTAGATTATAAGTTTGCCGGACTATATGATTTAAGGCTAAAAGCCTCTCAAAAGGCATCTTTGGAACACGTTAATGAATACATGTATACCGAAGTTGAGAACGATACGCGCAAGTCGGGCGAAAAGATTTTCGATTATGTAGATCCAAAAAACCGTGCGGTTCAGATTGAAATGGAAGAGGCCTGCACAGATCATCTGAAAGCTATAGGCGGGTACCTGAAACCTGAGTTCAGACATATTGAATTCAATGAAAACAATTTTGAATTTGAGGCATCTGTAATAATTCCTGTTTTTAACAGAATTAAGACAGTAGAAGATGCTATCGCTTCTGTTCTGAAACAGAAGACAAAATTCAAATTCAACCTTATAATAATTGACAACCATTCTACCGACGGAACATACGAAGCAATTGAAAAATTTGCGATGCTGGAACGCAGGGGTTCATCATCCAAAATGCGGAAAATTTGCAGTTCAGCTGGACAGCGATGATATCTATTCCGACGAAAATACACTTCAAAAGGTTGTGGATTCTTTCTATGAGCAAAACTGTGCCATGGTAGTGGGAACATATATGATGACCAACTTTAACATGGAGATGATTGCCCCGGGTATTATTGACCATAAGGAGTGGACTCCGGAAAACGGGCGTAACAATGCTCTCAGAATTAACGGGCTTGGCGCTCCAAGGGCTTTCTATACTCCTGTCCTCAGAGCAGTTAAGGTTCCAAATACAAGCTATGGCGAAGATTATGCATTGGGGCTCAATATTTCAAGAGAGTATCAGATTGGACGGATTTATGATGTTTTATACCATTGCCGCCGCTGGGACGGAAATTCGGATGCAGCACTTGATATTGTAAAGATGAATGCGCACAATACGTATAAAGACAGGATACGTACATGGGAACTTATGGCAAGGATTAAACAGAACAAAAACAGTAACCGTGCCTGAGCCAATGTTAAACAGAGAAAATCTCGTCTCCCTTTTTGACGAACAGCTTGCTTCATGGGAACAGGCCGGGAATAATTATAAAGCACTTGAGAGGGTAATAGCGAAAGAGGTGGATATTGACGGTTTTCCCTTTAAAGTCCAGTTTAACCCGGCAAGAATTGTCTCTTCTGCTGCAAAAGTTGATACTAAATCAATTCAGGAGAGGAAATGTTTCCTGTGCAGCGAAAACAGGCCTGCTGTCCAGAAGGGACTTGAGTATATTCATAACGGAGACCGTACCGATATTTATACCGTTCTGGTAAATCCATTCCCGATATTTCCAAAACACCTTACTATTCCTTTGCTTGCGCACAAAGATCAGGCAATACTTGGACGTTTTGATGCAATGGCGGACCTTGCTTCACTTTTGCCGGATTATACTCTTTTCTATAACGGACCAAAGTGCGGAGCTTCCGCTCCCGACCATTTCCATTTTCAGGCGGGTAACAGAGGCTTTCTTCCTCTTGAAGATTGTATGGACAAACTTCAGAAAAAAGAGGTCTCTCACTACGGAAACAGCATAGTTTATGAGGTTCTTTCCGCAATAAACGGATTGATTATAGTTAAATCATCCTCAAGAAAGGAGTTAATAGATATTTTTTACAAAATATATTCTCTGCTGGAAGTAAAAGAGGGCGAGACCGAACCAATGTTAAATATTCTATGCTGGTTCGATAAAGGAATCTGGACCACGGCCCTGTTTGTCCGCTCTAAACACAGGCCTTCGCACTATTTTGCGGAAGGAGACGAAAATATTCTCATCAGCCCTGCATCTGTAGATTTGGGAGGCGTTTTTATCACTCCGCTTGAAAAAGATTTTGAAAAAATATCTGCAAAAGACATAAAAGATATATTAAACGAGGTATGTATCTCTTTTGACGAACTGGAAGTTTTGTGCAGGAAAATAAAACTTAAACTTTAGCATTTATGAAAGAACCAAAAGTTAGTGTAGGTGTAATGTTCGAGCCAAAAATTGAGTTCATTCTCAATTCGGGTTTTATTTGCAACGGAGCTGAATATTCCGGTTTACAAAGTGTAAAACTTAGCGGTGGGAAAATTGAATGGCTCGGAAAGGTTTTTGACGAACTTATTTTCGAACCGGCAGATGGAAGCATCTCTTCGTTTGAACTGAAAGATGTTACCATTGGCATTAATTTCCATTGGGAAAGGAAGGAGAATCAGCTTTTCAAAGGTTCTCTTAAATTTATTGTTGAGGGAGAAAAAATCACTGCAATTAACCTCCTTGGCGTTGAAGAATACCTCACATCTGTTATATCTTCGGAAATGAGTGCCACTGCGTCTCTTGAGCTGCTTAAGGCACATGCTGTTATTTCACGTTCATGGCTTCTGGCTCAAATAGATAAAAATATTGAAATCACAAATTCTTCGGAGAAATACAGCACAATGACAGAGTCAGAAGGCGAACTCATTCGCTGGTACGACAGAGAGGACCATACCAGATTTGATATTTGTGCCGATGACCATTGCCAGAGATATCAGGGTATTACAAGAGCCTCTACTCCAATTGTGATGGACGCAATCGGGCAAACAAGAGGCGAACTTTTAATGTCCGAAGGCAAAATTTGCGATGCAAGATATTCAAAGAGTTGCGGAGGAGTTTTTGAAGAATTTCAATACTGCTGGGAGGATAAGAAATATCCATATCTTGTGAAGCAGAGAGACAGCAAGAGCGATACAATAATTCCGGATCTCACTGTTGAAAAAAATGCTGTTGAGTGGATAAAGGAATCTCCGGAATCGTTCTGTAACACTACAGATAATAAAGTACTCTCTCAGGTTCTTAACAATTACGACCAGGAGACTGTAAACTTTTACAGGTGGAGCGTTAAATACTCTCAGAAAGAATTGTCGCAACTTATCTTAAAAAGATCCGGCACAGACTATGGCGATATTCTGGATCTTGTGCCAATTGAAAGAGGTACTTCGGGAAGGCTCGTTAAGCTTAAAATTGTCGGAACCAAAAGGACCAGAATTATAGGGAAAGAGCTTGAAATTAGAAGGACACTTTCGGAATCTCACCTGTACAGTTCTGCTTTTTATGTTGAAAAAGAGATGGGTTCGGAACAGGCGCCTATCGCCTTTACACTCAAAGGAGCAGGATGGGGGCATGGCGTTGGACTTTGCCAGATTGGTGCTGCCGTGATGGGCGAAAAAGGGTACAATTATAAAGAGATACTGCTGCACTACTTTATTGGTGCTACTATAAATAAGATGTATTAATCTTCAATATAACATTGTAATGAGTAACAAAAAGAGATCTCCTTGGGCGTGGATACCATCGCTCTATTTTGCTCAGGGTCTGCCATATGTGGCCGTTATGACCATCTCGGTCATTATGTACAAAAGACTCGGAATATCTAACACGGACATTGCTCTCTACACCAGCTGGCTCTATCTCCCGTGGGTAATCAAACCATTCTGGAGCCCTTTTGTCGATTTGCTTAAGACAAAGAGATGGTGGGTGGTTACAATGCAGCTTCTGGTAGGAGCAGGGCTTGCGGGAATTGCATTTACAATACCTGCGTCCAATTTCTTCCAGTGGTCCCTTGCAGTTTTCTGGCTCGTTGCATTCAGCTCGGCAACTCACGATATCGCTGCCGACGGATTTTACATGCTTGCCCTTGATACTCATGCTCAGTCTATGTATGTGGGTATAAGAAGTACATTTTACAGAATTGCCACAATTGCAGGCCAGGGCCTTCTGATTATTGTTGCGGGTTCTCTAGAATCTTCGTCCGGCCTCAAACCGGCAGAATTACAGGTAAAAGTATCTCCGGAATATTCCTCTCAGATTGCTCTTCCTGTTGAGGACAGTACCGCCGGGACAGTAGCGGCAGTTCAAAGTGATGAATATCTGTTTGAAATGACTCCTTCTGTTGTTCATCTGGGAACAAAAACAATTCCGGTGGACTCGCTTGCAATTATGAAGGCATATGCAATTGAACATAATACTCTTAATGGGTTTATACCCGAAGAGAAAGTGAAGGCAAAAGCAGGAGATGAATCATGGTGGAGTGAAAATGTGTCAACGCCTCTTGGCGGTTTTATCGGAAGAAATTTTGGTGAAAAGAAAGAGGGTTCAAAAGCACACAGTGTAACAGGGAACGCTGCACTGGTTGCCGTAAAGCTTTCAAAAGCACCGGCACCGGGAGAGAAAATAATTCTTAACACTTCGCTTGACAAGGGAGATAAAAGTATATTCATTAATAGCGGCGAAAGAGTAGAGTTTACTTCTGAGAACTGGACAAAACCGGCCTATATTCTCATTCAGGCAGACTCAAAACTTGTTAAGGCAAC
>JAGDMC010000169.1 GCA_017860395.1 Bacteroidota bacterium
AAAACCTTTATGTACGGAGCATTGAGCCTTGCAGTAACATTCCAGTCCATGCTTCTCACATCGTCGCCAAACTGATATTCCCTCACCTCGCTAAAGGCCATACCCCGCCCCTTAAAGGCTGAGTGGTACTCGCCGGCGAAAATCTGCCTGGAGAGACCTCTGGTCTTTATCTCAATTTTACGGACCTTTTTAAGTAACTCGTTGGACATATTAAGGAACCTCTATTGCGTTCATTATTTCGGTAATGATGTTTTCCGATGTGATGTTCTCGGCTTCGGCCTCGTATGTGAGACCAATCCTGTGACGAAGCACTTCATAACAAACCGCTCTCACATCTTCGGGAATGACATATCCCCTTCTCTTGATGAATGCGTATGCTTTTGCAGCCATAGCCATACTTATGCTTGCCCTTGGCGAACCGCCGAACGAGATGAGGTCTTTTAGCTTTTCAAGGCCGTACTCCTCAGGGTTACGGGTTGCAAAAACAATGTCAACAATATATTTTTCAATTTTTTCGTCCATGTAAACTTCGCGCACAACTTCGCGGGCCCTGAGAATGTCTTCCGGGCTGATAACAGCATTTGCCTTAGGGAAGGTGCCACTGTTATTCATGCGCATAATGAGCTTTTCTTCCTCTTTCTTAGGATAGCTAACGACAACCTTTAGCATAAACCTGTCTACCTGTGCTTCGGGAAGCGGATATGTTCCCTCCTGCTCAATAGGGTTCTGGGTTGCCATTACAAGGAACGGCTCCGGAAGTTTAAAAGTTTCGTCTCCTATAGTAACCTGACGCTCCTGCATGGCTTCGAGAAGTGCACTTTGCACTTTTGCAGGGGAACGGTTTATTTCATCGGCCAATACAAAATTCGCAAATACCGGACCCTTCCTTATTTGAAACTGTTCCTTCTTTTGACTGTAAATCATTGTGCCTATTAAGTCGGCAGGGAGCAGGTCTGGGGTGAACTGAATGCGGCTGAACTTTGCATCTACAATTGATGCAAGAGTGTTAATCGCCAGTGTCTTGGCAAGCCCGGGAACCCCTTCCAGCAGAATGTGACCGTTTGCAAGCAACCCAATGAGAAGATTCTCAACAAGCTGCTTCTGTCCCACAATAACCTTATTCATCTCCAGAGTGACCATATCCACAAAGGCACTCTCTCTTTGGATTTTTTCGTTTAGTTCTTTGATATTTACGGTTTCCATATTGAATGATTTTGTATTTTTGTCGTGTACAACTTACAAATTTAGTCTATTTATCGTTAAGTTAATGCGTTATTTTATCTCTCTTTCATATAATGGCCGGACTTTCAACGGCTGGCAGGTTCAGCCCGGACAACCCTCAGTTCAGAGTGAATTGGAGAGAGCATTCTCCGTTTATTTGGGCGAGAAGATCGATGTTACCGGTGCGGGCAGGACAGACAGCGGAGTTCACGCAATAAACTATATTGCCCACCTCGATATAGAACGGCCTCTTGACCCCGAAGAACTGACAAGGTTAGTTTACAAAATAAATGCCATTCTGCCTCCTGACATTGTACTTTATAAAATTTGTCAGGTTCCGGCAGGTTCACATGCCCGTTATGACGCTACCGGCCGGACATACAACTACTATGTACACACCAGAAAGGACCCTTTTTTAGGCGAATATTCCTACTTTTTCCCGTATGAAATAAATCTCGAAAAAATGAATTTCGCAGCCAAATATCTGATTGGCGAAAAGGATTTTACCTCAATGTCAAAACTTCATACAGACGTGAAGACAAATATCTGCACTGTATCGGAAGCAATATGGACTCCGGGAGCTCCTCTCAACTTCACATCTCTGTGCAAAGAGGAGAGCAAAGGCGGAGAGCTAACCACCCTGTGCTTTACGATAACTGCAAACCGTTTTCTCAGGAACATGGTGCGGGCAGTTGTGGGGTCACTGCTGGAAGTGGGGCGGGGACGCAAGGAACCAATATGGATTGAAGAGGTTCTCGAAAAGAAAAACCGTTGCGAAGCGGGCAGCTCCGTCCCCGCCCACCCTCTCTTCCTCACCAGAATCGAATACCCGGAGGGAGAAGGAATTTGATGTCGCACTTTGAGGTAAAACTCTATAAATGAGCAACACAATAACATGGAATTTATTTTACGAAAATGGACAGAAAAGGACCTTGAGAGCCTTGTGAAACACGCAAACAACTTTAAAATTGCTAAATTTCTTACCAATCAGTTTCCTTATCCATACACAAAAGAGGCCGGGCAAAAATTTCTTTCGTTTGTTGCCGACCAGTGTTCCGACAAAATTCTTGCAATAGACATAAAAGGTGAAGCAGTTGGCTCAATTGGAGTTTTCCCTCAGGGGGACATACACGAGAAAAACGCAGAAATGGGTTACTGGCTGTCGGAAATGTACTGGGGCAAGGGAATTATGACAGAGGCCATAAAGCAGATGTGTGAATATGGTTTCCGACAATTTGACATTACCCGTATTTACGCCCGCCCCTTTGGGATAAACAGAGCATCCCAAAGAGTTCTTGAAAAGGCAGGCTTTACTCTTGAAGCACGATTTCCAGATGCATTGTTCAAGAACGGTGAATTCATGGACGAACTGATATATTCAATACGCAAAGACACAGTAAAATGACTCATCCCGAACTTATGGTTCCTTTCATCTCCTATGCGATTGCAACCACATTCACTCCAGGGCCCAACAACGCATCGGCATCATCTTCCGGGATGCAGCATGGATTCAGGAAGACGCTTCCGTATCTAATAGGAATCTCGATAGGGTTCTTTGCAATACTGGCTGCCTGCGGACTTCTGCTGGAGTTCATTCTCCAGATATACGAAAAGATTTCTCCTGTTCTTAAATGGATTGGTGCTTTGTACATGCTGTGGCTAGCGGTGATGCCGTTTATCCCTCATAAAGAAGCGGGCAGGAAGAGTGAAAAAGACATCAACAAAAAAGGCATCTTAACAAGTTATACCCTTTTTAACGGAATGGTGCTCCAGCTGATTAATGTGAAGGTGATTCTCTATGGAATAACTCTCTACTCCTCCTTCTCGCTGTTCATAGGCGAATCTGCTCCGGCAGTACTAATCTCGGCACTTTTCCTCACCATAATGGGATTCGGCTCCATCGCTCTATGGACATTTATTGGCTCAACATTCAGCAATTATTTTAAAAACAGAACTTTTTATCTTACATTCAATGCCGTAATGTCCCTAATGCTCGTCTATTCTGCTATTTCCATTTTGCAGCATTAATAAGTAAAATATATGAAAAAGGCATTTAACATAATACTGTTTACGCTGGCTATCCAGGCTGCCGCCATTGCGCAAACCATCAATATTGCCACCTACAACATCCGCTACGAGAACAAAAGCGATTCGCTTAACGGAAACGGCTGGGGCCGGCGCCTTCCGGTAATTGCAAAGCTCATTCAGTTTCACGATTTTGATATTTTTGGTGCCCAGGAGGTTTTTTACGGACAGCTTAACGGCATGTTGTCCCTTATGCCCGAATATGGATTCATTGGAGTCGGGCGCACAGACGGAGAAAAATCCGGGGAGTGTTCGCCTGTTTTCTACAAAAAAGAGAAGTTTAAGCTGATGAAATCAGGCAATTTCTGGCTTTCCGAAACAGACGGCAAGCCAAGCGTTGGCTGGGATGCGGCACTGCCGCGAATATGCACATGGGGAAAGTTTCAGATAAAAGAGAATGGCGTTTGCTTCTGGTACTTTAACCTGCACATGGACCATATTGGCGTAAAGGCAAGGCTCGAAAGTTCAAAACTGGTTCTTGAAAAAATTAAGGCTTTGGCCGGCAGCGAACCGGTAATACTAACAGGAGATATTAATTCCGACCAGACGAGCGAAGGCTACAAACTGATTTCCGTTTCCGGGATATTACAGGATTCATACGAAACTGCCAAAGTCCGGTATGCAACAACCGGCACTTTCAACAACTTCAATCCTCAGCAAAAAACAGACATCCGCATAGACCACATTTTCGTGAGTAAAGGCTTTCGCGTTATGCGA
>JAGDMC010000170.1 GCA_017860395.1 Bacteroidota bacterium
AATCGTCCTGAGCCAATTTAAAATTGGCTGTATCGCGAAGCTGAATTGTGTTGTCCAGCCAGGCAAGATAACCATCCGAGCCATTGCAACGGAACTGGGATTCAAGTTTAAGTTTTTGAACTTTTGCTCCAACACTCTCGGCCCACTTGGCTATTTGTGCTGAGTCCCCTATATCTTTTATGTGAATTTTCTGGTCATTATCAATAAAGAAAATTGTGAATTTTGAAGCGCTTATGAGTTCAAGCGCTTGATTCTCTCCCTGATTCTGATACAATCCGCTTTTGAGATTTAGGCGGTGTGCCTCGTCTACAATTAGTGCGTCAAATGTGTTTTTGTCGCAGTCCCAGTAGCTTCCTGTACCGCCGAACATATTGTCGATGTTGGTGCGTTTGAATTTGCCAGTTAGTTTGTTGATATACACTGCTCTTGGGGCTGCATTTTTTGAGACATATTTTGCAACCAGACCTCTCTTTGTCAGTTCTGTCAGCAGATTTATTGCTACCACACTTTTGCCTGTGCCGGGTCCTCCTTCAACAATCAGAACCTGCTTCTTTTCGCTTTTGGCTCTTCCTGCCATCAGCAGAGCAGTTTCATAAACCTCTTTCTGATCGTCAATCATTATGAATTCCTGATTGCCAGAAATCATTGAAGCAACACTTTCGGCCAGTTGTTTCGATGGCCTCAGTCTTCCGTTTTCTATTTTGTACATAATGTCCCTGTCATCCCCATATTTCACATATTTCTTGATGAAATTTCTGAGTTTGACAGCGTCGGGTCTTAAAAAGACAGGGGCTTTATTTATATGATAATCGTAAAAGACATTTGTAATGACATCGTCCGGAGCATAGTTGTGGAGATATGCGCAAGGTATAAGGCTTATGCTCTCGTCCTGAACAGTCCGGTTGTAACTTTCGATGAGTGCAGCATATGACCACGCCTGATAGGAAGGGTGGACGGTGTCGGTGGCTCCGTGCTGGAAGTGGGTTCTCACCATCGCCTCTTTTTCCGTCAGTTGTGCGCTTGACCACTGCTTAAGTTCGATAATTATAACTTGCTGCTTGTGCTCTTCGCTCAAACCTGTTATGATAAAATCGATTCGCTTTGATGTGAGGGGAATCTGAAATTCAATGGATATTCCGGCATCAGCTGCTATCTCTGAATCTGACAACACATTATTCATGTGCATCATTGAGTTTGTCCATGAAAGTACTTCATTATGAGAGGTGCTTCTTCCTAAATGCCTGATAAAAGCAGCCTTTATCTTCGAGTCTATCTCGTTATTGAGGACATCGCTCAGGAAGCCTTCCTTAGTAGACTGATAAACAATCATAACTCATTGTATTTCTTTGCCGTTCCTCTGGCTTTATGTGCAGGATATTTCTCTCCGTTCTTTTTTATTTTTTCACGGACAATATCGAATATATCCAGATTGTGTTTTTCGGCCAATAGAAAAGCATATGCAAGAATATCCGCAAGTTCTTCCTTAAGCCTGTCTTGATTAACATCTTCAACTTCTGAATCTTTTTTCCACAAAAAGAGTTCATTAAGTTCTCCTGCCTCCAGAAAAAGAGCTAAAGCAAGATTTCTTGAATCGTGAAACTGAGCCCAGTCTCTCTCATTTCTGAACTCTATCAGTTTTTTTACAATCTCTTGGTATTCAGACATAGTTATGTATCGTTATTCTTCAAAAACAAAGTTATCCAATAATTTCTATAATTAATCCGGATAAATTCTAGAAATCACAATAAATGTTTCCCAATCATATATCTGCTCACCCTCACTCCTATCAATATCAAAAACACAACCGCAAATACCAGCGAAAAGCCTTCGCAAAATCCATAGAGGAAGTCGGGGATGGAAGCGGGTGAGTAATGCCTTACAAGGTTCGCCGCGCAGTAAATAATTGTAGCCGAGGTACCGGTTATAATTGTCGCAAATTTTATATTCAGTCTCATTTTATTCCTGGTTTTCAAGTTGTGACAAATCGGCAATCAAAGGATATATCTCTTTTCTTATTCTCCATCTCCTTATGCGGTATCCGAGAAGTCCGGACAGGGCGATGAATGAGGAAAAGGTTATATGCATAAACAGGGGGCTGACAGATTGCGGTTCCGATGGGATTCCGAGGAATAAAACATTTATACCCACTATCATTGTCAGAATAAAAAGAATGAAAGGCAATCCAAAAATGTTGTTCTGTCTTCTCAGCAGCGAAATTGCATCTTTTGCAAACCGGGTTGAACTCTGTGTATAGTCGAGTTTTGAAGAGTAAAACTGATTCCTGAGATAGTACAGCATAAATGATATTGTGCCTGCGAAAATTATTGAAATGCCAATATATATTTCAACAGAATCGATGCCTAAAAAATTCAGCGATATCACGATTGATGCAAGCAGAATAGTGATGATAAATATTTTAAGGCTGTTTATGACTTTTTGAAAATGGTCGAAACTTTTTAGTTTTTTCACCATTGACATATTTTCCTTTAAAACAGGCGCGTCTTGTGATGAGTCTGCAATTGTATTCTCTTCCCAAACTTTACGAAGAAAGTCAAGTTCATTCATTGTCGTATTTTTTTAGAAATTCATAAAGTTGTTTTTTGATTCTGGTAACCTTCACCCCCACATAGTTTGTTGTTATCCCAACAATTTCGGCTACCTGCTCGTATGTCTGACCCTCCAGAATGAGGGAAATAATGAGCCTGTCCTGTTTTTCGAGTTCTGATATTGATTTTCCCAGATGATTCAACCGGCTCTCCATTTGAATTTTGTCGTTTGGATTTGAGAAGGCGGCAAATGTGTTTATCTCTGTTGCCGCCCACCGTATCTTTTTATACTGCTTGGTATTTCTGTTGTAAAGCAGGGCAGTGTTTACGGCAACCTTGTAAGTCCAGGTTCCTATGGATGAATCTCCTTTAAACTTATCCAGACTGTTCCAGATGTTTATCATAATCTCCTGAAAGAGATCCTCTACCTGCTCCTTCTCATAAATATACCCATAGCAGATGCGGTATATTCTGAGCCGGTATTCGGTGTAAACCTCCTCAAAAAGTTCCTCTTTTGTTTTTATACTCATTTCGATAAAATTAATATTTTTTTCATCCTGTTTATATATTTGTTTGTTTACCTATTTGTAACAACATCTGCTATTTTATTACAAGGCTGATATCTAAAAAAAATCTATATTTACAAAAAGACTCGTCAGTCATGAAAAAAGTAATTATCCACTATTTCACAGGTACGGGTAATACTGCCCACTCTGTAAAAATTATTTCTGCAAAGCTTCAGGCTAAAGGTTATGACGTAGATGTCCATCAGGTAATTAAAGACGTACTGCCTCCGGAAGAATCCTATGACTATCACATTATTGCATTTCCGGTTCTTAGCTGGTCGGCTCCCGTTATAATGAAACGGTATCTTCACAGGATGCCCGTGTCAAATGGCGCCGGCGCGGCTGTTCTTGCTGTTAATGGAACCATTTTCCACAATGGCAAACCGATAAAAGGGTACACCGGGCAGGCACTTGAGCAGGTTGAGGGTATCTTAAAGAAAAAGAATTATAATGTTTTCCTCTCCGCCAATGCATCATTCCCCGATAACTGGACACAAGCCACAAACCCTCCGGATAAAAAAGACACAGAAGCAATTTTTCCTTTAGGCGAGGCAGAAGTCCTCAGTTTTGCCGAGAATTTCATGGATGAAAAGAGAGAGCTGTACCGGTGCGGCAGGTTCAACCGGATGTGGTCCGGTTTAATTGCTGCTCTTTTTGGCTTCATAGGCAGGAGGGCATTGGGGAAGTTCTATGTTGCTGACGAAAACTGCAATGGCTGCTCCCTCTGCGCTAAGTCATGTCCCGTACACGCCATAAAAATGAGTCATAAAAAACCGCACTGGAACTTCAGCTGCGAAGACTGCAACAGGTGCATAAACATCTGCCCGGAGCGTGCAATTCAGGTATCGGGGCCACTATTGATTATTCAGCTTATCATAAACACCGGACTTATCATTTGGGCGATA
>JAGDMC010000025.1 GCA_017860395.1 Bacteroidota bacterium
CAGCAAATGTTTGGCGCAGTAGCAAAAACATATTATGCCGAAAAATTAAATGTTGACCCCCGGAAAATTGTTGTTGTTTCAATAATGCCTTGTACCGCTAAGAAGTTCGAATGCAAAAGGCCGGAAATGAAGTCGGCCTTCCACTACTGGAAAGAAAAACTCAATCTCCCCGAAAAAGACAGCTTCTTCGATGTGGATTATGTTTTAACAACCAGAGAGCTTGCCAGAATGTTTAAAGTAACAGGAATCGACTTCAGCAATTTGCCTGAAGAGGACTTTGACCACCCTCTTGGAATTTCAACCGGTGCAGGTGTTATTTTCGGAGCCACCGGAGGAGTTATGGAGGCCGCTGTCAGGACCGCATATGAAGTAATAACCGGTAAACCGCTTGATAAAATTGAACTGAATGTACTTCGCGGTTTTGAAGGCATTAAAGAGGCAGAACTTGACCTTAACGGAACAAAACTCAGGGTTGCCGTGGCGCACACCCTTAAAAATGCCCGTGTACTTCTTGAGCAAATTGAAGAAGGAACTTCTCCTTACGCTTTCATCGAAGTCATGACATGCCCCGGAGGATGCCTAGGCGGAGGCGGACAGCCAATACCTACAACCTGGGCCATTCGTCAGAAAAGATCAGATTCTCTTTATAAGGAAGACCGGTTAAAGCCTATAAGAAAGTCACATGAAAATCCTGCTATCAAGGCAATTTACGACGAATTCCTGAAAGAGCCGCTTGGCCATGTTTCACACGAGCTTTTGCACACAGATTATATTGAGCGTGGCATCTATTAAGTGAAAAAATAAATTATTATTAAGGATGGGAGGTTCACAGATACAATGTGAATCTCCTTTTCTTATATGATTGATTATGACAAAGAAAATATTAAATTTGTAAAACAAACATAACCCAATCCAACCCCTTTTGTGTTAACACTATGGTAATAGGAATAATACACAATATAACTGTCCTAATAGCTCTTTCGCTGCTCCATTTTATTTTTAGCAAAAAATCAAATTTTCGCTATAAAGGGGTTCGTGAAATTCTTATGGGTGTAATAATTGGTCTTATTGGAGTTATTCTAATGATGACTCCATGGACCTATCAGCCAGGGATAGTTTTTGATACAAGAACAATACTACTCTCCGTTTCCGGTCTCGTCATAGGTGTTATCCCAACTATAATTGCAATGGCCACAACTGCTCTATACAGAATATATATTGCAGGAGACGGGATAGTAATGGGTGTTGCAACAATCATAACTGCAGGTACTGTTGGTATGCTCTGGGCTGCTCTTCGTCCGCGATGGCGAAAAAAGAAATACTATCTCGAAATGTATGCAATGGGTTTAACTACCCATGTAGGAATGTTGTTTTGCACAATGTTTCTTCCGGAAGACCTCAGAATTGAAACTCTTAAAAATATTTCCCCCACCGTTCTCATAATATACCCGATTGGAACCCTTCTCCTTGGCATTGTCCTAACAGCCAATAATACCAGGCTGGAGAATGAAAATAAAGTAAAGGAAGAGGTTGAGCGCCGGACGTCATTCTTTAACGCGAGCAGAGATATGATGTTCATCAAAGATGACAAATTTAGATATGTCCTGATAAATGAGGCGATATGCAAATTTTTCGGGAAGTCAAGGGACGAAATATTAGGAAAAAGCGATCATGACCTCCTGCCGGGTTTGAATCTTGACGATGTACTCGAATCGGATTTAAAAATTCTTAAAGAAGGAGTTACTGTCACTATTGAAGAAAAAATTGGCGACAATATATATGAAGCGACCAAGTTCCCCACTAAGCTGGATGACGAACTATTTGGTATCGGCGGGATAGTAAGGGACTTAACGACAATTATTAAGAAAAGAAATATTCAGGAGGCCATTCTCCAGATATCTAAAAGCTCTCTTTCTGAGATTAATTTCAAAAGCTTTTTGGAGCAGGTTCATTTTCAACTCAATAAGGTTATTCCTGTTAAAAACATATATATAGCTCTTTATCATAGCGATACCGATATGTATAGTTTTCCCTACTATGTGGATGAGTTTGATGAACTGGAAGACGACGCAATGGAGGTACTGCATGGTTCACTTACCGACTATGTGAGAAGAAGCGGGAAAAGCCAGTATGTTTCAGATAAGATCGCGGAAAAGCTAAAGGCAGACGATGTTATTTTCATTCCTTATGGTACAAGCGCTCCGCTCTGGCTCGGATCTCCTCTTTACGATTCTGAATTTAAAGAGGTGATTGGCGTAATTGCTATTCAGGACTACGAAAATGATGATGCATATTCACCGGACGACCTTGCTCTTCTTGAAATTTTTGCAAACAGTATCGGCGTATTTATCGAAAGAGTTAAAAATATTGAGTCACTTAAGGAAGCCAAATTTAAAGCAGAAGAAAGCGACAGATTAAAAACAGCTTTTCTTGCAAATATGAGTCATGAAATCCGCACTCCAATGAATGGAATAATGGGTTTCGCCAATATCCTGCTGGACGAGGTCACAGACCCTACTCATAAAGAATATCTCACCATCATAACTAAAAGTGCAGACAGGCTTCTTGCCACAATTAACGATGTATTGGATATATCAAGAATTGAAACCGGCCAGGTAGTTATTCACAAAACTAAATTTGACATTATTGAGTTGCTCCAGGAGCTTTATACCTTCTTTAACAGCAGCAACAACAACCAAGGTATCGAAATCCGGTTATCTCACGGCTCAGACTCTTCATTAATAATTGAATCGGACAAAACCAAAATACAGCAAATACTTATTAACCTGATAGGCAATGCAATCAAATTCACTAAAGAGGGATTTGTCGAATTTGGGATAAAGACAACAGAAACTAATCTCATTATTTATGTCAAAGACACAGGAATAGGGATTGCCGAAGAGTTTCATAAAACTGTTTTCGACAGATTTGTTCAGGCAGATACAGGTGCCATTCGGGAGTTTGAGGGCAGTGGCTTAGGACTTGCCATTTCCAAACTGTACACCGAACTTCTTGGCGGAAACATTTGGCTGGAGTCCAAATTAGGTGCCGGAACAACTTTCTTCGTTCAGCTTCCACTTTAACTTTTATCCTTCTGATTACCTTCTGCAACAAAATAAAAAGAGGCACCTAAAATTAAGCGCCTCCTGAAAACCATTATTTTACTAACCTATTTACCCCCTCTGTAGCCTTTACCCACGTTTCCCTGTCTGTTTTGGGAACCCGGAAACGCGCCATTAGAAGCTAAGTTGCAGTTCCCCTTTCTATTAACAGATCCTCTCTTTTGTCCGTTACCACCCAGTTTATTGTCGCTGTTTGTTGTTGAACCATTGTTTTTATGCATGTATCTCTTTCCCTTTTCAAAACCGATTGCGATTATTGCCTTGTATTGCTCCTGAGTCATAAGTGCAGGAGTATATGTTCCCCCAAGTGCTGTAATATGTCTTATTGCCGCTTTAAAGTGATTTGCAGATGCTCTTGCAAGATTTTCAATAACTATTTTAATATTAGGGTTTGCTATCGTTTTTAAGACTTCTTCATATTCAACGATATTAGATTCTTCAAGAAAAGCCATTACCTTAAAAGCTTCAAGTTCCGGAGTCCCTTTCAATAAAAGAGAATCAAATAACTTCTGGCGGATTACATTTTCAAATTTGCCATTTTCGCTCAATGCAGGATAATCTATTTCATAATAGTCAAACAATTTTTCGGTCGCTTTAATATGGTTGTCCTCTGCTTTTCCAATGTTTTCGAATGGTTTCAGGCCAAATTTTCCAAAAAATGAAAAGTACAAATCTCTGGCAACTTTCTCGTCTTCTCTAACAGCATAGATAAACTCGATTTCGTCGGCAGTGAGATCGGCAGTAGAGTCAAATGCCGGAGTAACTCCTGCAAGAGCAAAGGTTGTTGCGCCATCGCTTTTAACCTCAATAATATCAGATGGAGTTGCGGAAACCAGCAATTCTGGTGTGTTCGGGTTTGTTTCCTTTGTACAGGAAGCAAGAGAGAGTGAAATAGCGCAAATAGCCAGTAAAATTATAATCGAATTTGTTTTCATGAGATTAATTATTTCGTTTTTAAATCTATAATTCTATACCGCTTATGTAAGGCTATACCCTACTTTATATAGAAAGTTACAAATCAATCTCAAGGTAGATTGTAGGAGTAAACGGAATTGACTCCGAATAAAGATTTAAAAACATGTTTTGGCCAGCCTTGGATGGCGATGGGAGAATGTCAAGAGTTTTAACATTAGAAGTATTGAGAATATTTAAAACAGACAGCCCGGTCCTGAATTTTGAATTTTTGATTTTAAAAGAATAAGTGGCCGAAATATCTAATCTGGAATAAACTTCTTCTCCCAAATTTGAATAACGCCCTATTCCAAATGTATTCATATACCCTTTCCCATAAACAAAGCTTGCAGATAAAAAGAATGGGTTTAAATTGCATAGAGCACCCAGTTTTATCTCAAATGGATTTGAACTTCTGGTTCTGAAAGTTTTAGTATCGTAAGTTTCTGTCATCTTTGCCAGACTGAAAGCCCCGAAAACCTGACTTCCCTTTTTCTCCCATTTCAAAAACAAATCGGCACCGGTTATAACCGATTGGCCGTTTTCAACGGAAGTCAGGTTGCCGCTTCTGAATATCTGAGTCAGCCCTCTGTTACTCTTGTTATAACCCTCCAGTGATATTAGCCATGCTTTATCAGAGTAGGAAAAAGAAATAATTGAATGAACGGAACTCATAACAGGATAATTTTCTTCTCCAAGCACTTTCCAAATCAGAGCCGGGGCAATTTTATCATAAATTATTGGAACCTTTCCCAAAAACTGATTATAAATACCCCACGAAGCGCTTAAAGATAAATTCTCAAGCACATTATACTTTAAAGAAAATCTTGGCTGTATATAACACTTCTGTTTATATATATCACCCCTTAGTCCCAAATCAAATGAGAGTTTTCTCAGATTTATCCTGTCGTTTATGTAAAAATGAAATTTATTTTCCTTTGATTTTGAATCATTCAATCCATCTGACAAGTTATCGGCACCAATGCCTGTCTCAATATTATTTAGCGACAAAACAGTGAAAGAATGGCGTATTTTTGCACCAGTCTCTGACCCGATGTTGTCTGTGTCAACCGCGTAATAATTTTCCTTGTTTAATCTTACTGCTTTTGAACTACTATTATCTAATGCAGAGTACTTAAAATAGATTCCGGAAGATGATCCGCCTTCCCAGTTTTTGTCAAAACCGGCAGAAGCACTTATTTGATTATTTCGGTCAAATGCATCAAGACTAAATTCGTCCCCCGAAATTGAATATTCAAATTTGTCTGAAGCACCATAAAGAGAAATATAATAATGACTATTGTCACCTAAATCCCCTGAGAGTTTCAGGTTTGCATCCCTGAAATTATAATCCGGAGTTACATAAATAGATTCCTGATTATTTCCGGAGCTTTTACCATTTCCGGTTGCAGAAGATGTCTGATTAGCATTCCTTTTACCATAGGGGTTCAAAATATTTACATCATATAATCCATAGTATGTTTGCCTGTATGCTGCAGAAATGGTTGCTCTTTTGCCAACCGGTACAGATCCAAATATGTTTGCAGTTAGGTTATTCAGGTTGAGTTTGAATTCCGGCTTGGTTCTGTTGCCATTAATCCCCACAATCTCTGCTATTCCTCCCGTTTGATTTCCATATTGCGGCCCATAACCTCCCTTCATAAGCCTGATCTCTTTTACCATATATGGGTTAATCGAGCTGATTTGCTCGTTAAATCCGCTCATTGAAAACAGGCGGCTGCCGTCAAATATAACAGAACTCTCTCCCGGTCTGCTTCCCCACACCGAAAGACCCGAGGGTTCTCCTGTGGCTCTTATGCCGGGCATAAGTCTCAATAAATTAAAGACAGAGTTATCGCCATTTCCCGGCAAATATTGAGCAATGGCATGGTTTATTCTGATTAATCCGGGCTGATCGCCGTTTTGTAATGCCTTGCCTGTTTCATAATCTTCAAAAAGCAGTTCTTTAATTTCGAGACGGGTACTTTTAAGGCAAATAATGCTGCCGGTTCCCGGTGAAAGTGTCGTGTCAAGTTGTCGGTAACCCAGGTATCTAAATGAAAATTTCAATTCTTCGATATATTTTGCCGGAAGCCTGAAATATCCATTTTCATCCGAAATATAAACCCGATTGTCAAATAAAATATTCGCAAATGGCAGTCTCTCCCCGCTCTCTTTATCGGAAATAATGCCGCCGATAATATTCGCATCGGCTTTTGGGGAAATCACGATTACCCCATTTACAATATTCACATTTAAAGGAAATTCCTTTACTAAAAACCTTATTGCACTAAGTCCATCTGCAAATGTAGAATCAACAGTAATTTTGTACCGGGAAAGTTCCCCCTGGTTAAAAGATAATGACAGAGATGCCTGATCTCTGATAATAACCAGCACATCGCTAAGGGGATACTTTGAGTATCTCAGACGAAGTTCACCTGCATTGCAAAATGCGCTTAGTGAAACTAAAAAAACTGTTATCGCAACTTTTAATAAGAATCTCAAATTATTGACTAACTAATTTATATCCATTTCCCCGTTTCTCCGTACGAAGTCCAAACGGAAGTGATATAATTTCCAATACCTCCTCAATTGTACTCTCTTTAGAGAAATTTCCAGTATAAATGTAATTATTATTTTCAGCATATTCGATCTCGATGTCATATTGCCGCATAACTTCCTCAATCACTTTATTTAACGGCACAGATGTAAAATAGAAGACATCATCTTTCCAGGAAATTGCATTCTCCATATCAGGCTCTGATATTAATTTCAACTCCCCGTTCTTTGCCATTTTTACCCCTTCATTTTTTTCAAGAATTACCCTGTTTCCACTCTTAACCTCAACTCTTCCTGTAATACAAGTAACCGCAAATTCATCTCCTCTTGAAAAAACATTGAATTTAGTCCCAAGTACCCTGACATCTCCATTTTTTGTCTTTACTGTAAACTTTGCACCTTTTTCAACTTCAAAATATGCTTCTCCTTTCATTTTCACACCTCTGCTGACAAACCAGATTAAAGAATTATATGTTAATTCACTTTCTGCATTTAAATTTACGACCGATCCGTCAGGCAGCGTGCATGATATGTGCTCACCTCTTAATGAGACAACATTTTTTGAAAACAGCAGTGGTAAAAGAGCAATAACTACAATAGCAGCTGCAGCATAATAAAAAGCATATTTTTTTATCGGGGAAAAGTCAAGCCTGCTCACTTTATCCACTGAAGTGATCTCTTCAAAATGGTCCCGCCAGATCTCTTCGCTGCTTCTCTTCCATTTTGGTTCTATTTTCATTTTATCATTCATCGCCTGATGATTTAATTTCCAGTTTTTCCTTTTCCTTCATTAGATCTCTTCTCAATAATGTAAGCGCAAGGTTCATTCTCTTTTCAATTGCCTTTACACTCACATTTAACCGCTCTGCAATTTCCGCGTATTTCAGTTCCTCTCCCCTGCTCATTAAAAATGTTGTCCTCACCTTTTCAGGCATTTTAAGCAATACTTCTGAGTATTGTATTTTTAACTGCTCGTACTCAACATTTGTTTCGGGAGTATTGGCAGACTCTTCTATTTTTATGGAACCTGAATAATTTAATTCAACTCGTCTCCTCCTTAACTTACTAACAATCATATCAGAAGCCATCTTATAGAGAAGTGCCTTATCTTTGACAGGATCAATCTGCATCGATTTTTCCCAGATACGTGTAAAGAGGTCCTGAGCAACATCAGAGGCCAGTTCGCTGTCCGAACATCTGTAATACAGATATCTTCTGATGGCATCAAAATATGTATCGAAAAGCTTTTTAAACTCCTCCTTTCTCAATTTCCCTTCTTTTAACATTATACCGAATTAATTGCTCTGAACCCTACCGCTAAGTTATAAAAAAAGGGGCCGCCCAAAAAATGGTCCGCCCCTTAAATTAATTAAGAAAGTAATATTACTTAGCCCACCAAAGTTTAGTATTGTATTTGTCACCACCTATACTGGTAGCAGCAGCTTCAACATTAGCTTTGTTAAGAGTATACTCGTTTGAATCATAAAGCAGACGAGGAACGATGTCTGTACCGGTAGGATTAGATGCTACGAAAGCAATTGTACCGTTTGTAAGTTCGCCCGGTTTAACAATTGATTTAGGGAATCCTGTTCTGCGGTATTCACTCCATGCTTCAAAACCCTGAGTAAACAAGTGCATATACTTTTGAGTAAGTACAATTTCTTGTTTTCCTGCGGTAGTAGCGGCATCGAATTTAGCAAGAACACCGGTTATATATGCATTAACTGCAGCATTGTAAACATCGGCTGTACCATATTCATCTGCGGCTTTAACACCCCATTGTTCGAAAGATGCTCTCATGGCAGCTTCAAAAGAAACCTTATCCCAATCATTCACTTCACATTTCATGAATTCAACAGTTGCATAGTCAATAAATACTGACCAGAAGTCTGCCTGAATAATAAGCGGAGAAGGTAATCTGTATAAGCTGATAACTTTAGCTGTATTTGAAGCAACAAATTGTTTTGTGTCTGCGTCAGACATTCCGTAAGGAACACCCATTGTTCTTCCTACATTATAGTTAGAAGCTCCGATATAGATTCTGAAACGAGGGTCAACAAGCCCTGCAAAAGGATTTGTATAGCCTTTATCTGTATCATTTACACCATTTAACAAACCTACAAACTGCTTGGTAAGGGTAAAGTCATTTCTCTTGCCTACAATAAATCCGTTATAAAGAGGAGCTTCGTTAGGAGCACCAGGACCGGAGAACTGAATAACTGCGTTATCATCATTGGACTCCATAACACCTTCTGCTATAATAGCTTTGGCAACGGTTTTCCAGTCAGATTTAACATTCGATTGACGAACAACCAGTCTAAGACGAAGTGAGTTACCAAACTTAATCCATTTGTCAATATCACCGCCAAACATTACATCACCTTGTGTCCATCCCTTTTGAGCTGTCTTAAGAGCATCAACTGCTGTTTTTGCATCTGCCAGAAGTTTAGGGAAAAGAGTACTTTGTTTGTCATATTTTGGCTGGAGAATTGTACCAATTTGTAGAGCTTCGGTATAAGGAACGTCTCCAAATGTTTCTGCAAGCATCTCAACGGCCCAGATTATCATCAGTTTTGAAGTGGCAATCTGAACTGCATTGTCACCATATACCGACATAGCGGCTTTGGTATCAGCATTTGTATTAAGGTTGATGATATCCTGGAAATTCTGAAGGTTAAAATAAGTATTCCTTGAGAATGCATCAGTTGTTCCCTGTCTGAAGATATATCTGTCTTCAGAAGTGTAGTTTCTCTGTGCCCAGTACTGAGCACACAAAAGAGACTGGCGGCCTGAATTCCAAACATCAAATGTAGTGTACCCCAATTGTCTTTGAGCATATGTCATAACATAAGGAGTAGGAACCTTTGTTGTTGAGTTGGGGCTGTTGTTGATTTCATCAAAGTTTTTGTCACAGCCTGTTAATAAAATAGGCAGTGCCAAAAGAGCATAAAATAGTTTTTTTATTGTATTCATATATAGCATCTCCTATTATTTAAAAGTTAAAGCTTAGGCTGAAACCATAAGATCTTGTTGATGGAATATATCCACCCTCAATACCTTGTGCATTAGATCCGGCCATTTGTAGATATTCAGGATCAAAGTGCTGAGTAGCAGCTCCAAAAATAGCCAGGTTACGGCCAAAAGCAGATACACGCAGTTGTTTGATAGGACCAGTGAATTTAGAAGGAACGGTATAACCTAAACGAACTTCGCGAAGTTTAATGTAATCTGTACTGAAAACGTTACTTTCGTCATTTTGGTCATAGTGATATACACCCCATGATTCTGCATCAAGTGCTGAAGTGTTTTTAACAGGAGTAGTTGAAGCGGCACCTGTAGCAGTTGTATAGACGAATTTCTTTGTAGCGGCGTCATATTTACCATAGTAACCATCAATAGTAACACCTTTATCACGAATGTCTATACCATCCTGAATTGCTGTTTCTGCAAGCAAACCAGAGTACATACCCCACATATAAGATGTGTAGTACATATGTCCGCCTCTTTGCATATCAATCAGAATACTCATGTCAAATCCTTTAAAGCTGAATGAGTTTGTCAAACCTGCTGTGAAATTAGGTGTAGCATTTCCGATAGGTTGTATTGGAGTTGCTGCATAATAACCTGTTGAAGGGTTGATAAGTTTGTTGCCTGCATCGTCATATACAAAGCCGGTACCATAAATAACCGGATAAGAAGAACCTTTGAATGCACCGGATTTAACACGGAACGGAGCGTTTTGCAGGTTCAGGTAATCAAGACCTTCTGCAATGGAAACAACTTCATTCTTAAGTGTTGATGCGTTAAGCTGAATATCCCAAGTAAAATTGGTTGTTTTAACAGGAACAACATTAAGGGTTAATTCAAAACCACTGTTGTTCATCTGACCAGAGTTAATATACTTGCTTGTATATCCTGTTGCACCTGAAACCATAACCGGAACGATTTGGTCGTAAGTGTTTTTCTGATAGTAAGAAGCATCAAAACCAA
>JAGDMC010000026.1 GCA_017860395.1 Bacteroidota bacterium
ATTTGCTGAATATAAAATATTGTAAGAATCTGTGGTAAATATAAGCGACAAGATATCTTTCGAAGATATTATCAGAGTTGTTATAGAAAATGAGGGTGTGTCAATTGCCCCTGATATTAATGAGAGGGTCGGGAGGAGTTTTGATTTTCTGAAATCATTTGCCGGAAAAAAGGTAATCTACGGAATAAACACCGGATTTGGTCCCATGGCTCAATACAGAGTTGATGATGACCAGCTCAAAGAGTTGCAGTTTAATATTATCCGCTCGCACTCATGTGGCGCAGGCGCCCCTTTGAAGGATATATATGTGAGGGCTTCTCTGCTTGCACGGCTTTCAACTTTCCTGAAGGGAATGTCCGGAGTTAACAGGGAACTTACAGATTTGCTGGTAGTATTTCTTAACACAGGTATTTATCCTGTTGTACCGGAACATGGCGGAGTAGGGGCAAGCGGAGATCTTGTCCAGATGGCACATATAGGTCTTGCACTTATCGGTGAGGGAGATGTCATGTTTAAGGGAGAAAGAAGAGAGAGTTCTTCCGTAATGAAAGAGAATGGAATAAAACCACTGGATATTCATATCCGTGAGGGACTCGCTATTGCAAACGGAACAAGTGTAATGTCGGGAATCGGAGCTGTGAATATCTATTATTCACAGAAGCTTATTAAATGGGCAACACGCGCTTCTGTTCTGATGAACGAAATAGCATTTTCCTATGATGATTTCGCTTCCAAGCCTCTTAACGAAAGCAGACCTCATCCCGGTCAGCTGTTCATTGCCCAGGCCATGAGGAACTCTTTCAAAAGCTCAAAAAGGCTGAAAAAACGGGTTGAAGAACTGTATGACGGAGAAAACGACCAGAAGATATTTGAACATAAAGTGCAAGGTTACTATTCTTTAAGGTGTGTACCTCAAGTTTTAGGCCCGGTATATGATACGGTCAAATGTGCAAAAGAAGTTGTGGTAACGGAATTCAACAGCGTTTGCGATAATCCGGTAGTGGATGTTGCAACTGAAAATATTTATCATGGCGGAAATTTCCACGGCGATTACGTGAGCTTTGAAATGGATAAATTGAAAATTGCGATAACTAAGCTTACTATGCTTATGGAAAGGCAGTTAAATTATCTTTTCCATGACAAGATTAATGGAATTCTTCCCCCTTTCGTAAATCTGGGTAAACTTGGATTAAACTACGGCCTGCAGGCTGCACAGTTCACGGCAACCTCTACAACTGCAGAATCTCAGGCTCTGTCTAATCCTATGTATGTACATTCGATTCCAAACAACAACGATAATCAGGATATTGTTAGTATGGGTACAAACTCTGCCCTTATTGCCGCCAAAGTTGTTGAAAATGCATATCAGGTAATGGCAATTCACTATATGGCACTTTGTCAGGCTATCGACTATCTTGACATAGCCGGTGAACTTTGTTCAGAAAGCAAGGAAATTTTCTCTTCAATACGCAAAATCTTTCCTAAATTTATTGAAGATACCCCTAAATATAAAGACATCGAATCCATTATCAGTTTTTTAAAAGAGAATTAAGATGAAATTTGCATTGGTTACAGGGGCTAGCAGAGGGATAGGGAGAGCGGTTGCTCTTAAGCTGTCATCTCTGGGTTATCATGTCCTTGTAAATTACCTTTCAAACGAAGAAGCCGCTCAAACAACTTCCAGACTCATCTCGGAAGGAGGTGGAGTTTCTACTCTGATAAAATTTGATGTTTCGGACAAAGCGGGAGTGGAAAAAGCAATCGGCGAATGGCAGGAGGCCAATCCGGGAGAATATATTCAGTTATTGGTAAATAATGCCGGAATAAGGAAAGACAACCTTATGATATGGATGGAGCATCAGGAGTGGCAAAGTGTCATTGATACCAACCTTAACGGAATGTATTATGTTACCCGTCCTCTTCTTAAAGACATGCTTGTAAAAAGATCCGGAAGAATTATAAATATAGTTTCACTTTCGGGTATTAAAGGGCTCCCGGGGCAGACAAACTATTCTGCTGCCAAAGGCGGGGTTATTGCTGCTACAAAGGCTTTGGCTCAGGAAGTTGCGAAAAAGGGCGTGACTGTAAATGCTGTAGCGCCCGGATTTATTATTAGTGATATGACAGGTGACCTGGACGAATCTGTTCTTAAAAAACAGATACCGATGGAAAGATTTGGCAAACCAGAGGAGGTTGCCGCGCTTGTTGCCTTTCTTGCCTCTCCGGACGCATCCTACATTACGGGAGAGGTAATTTCAATTAACGGTGGAATTTATACTTAGTGACATATGGCCAGAGTAGTAATAACAGGAATGGGTATTTATTCATGCATTGGACAAAATCTTGACGATGTACTCATATCTTTGAAGGAGGGGAGATCGGGAATAGGAGTTGATTTGTCCAGGGAAGAGATGGGTTTCAGATCTTTTCTCACAGGCATTTTGCCCAAACCTGATCTTTCAAAATTGCTGGACAGGAGAAAAAGAATTTCGATGTCGCAAGAGGCAGCATATTCATATATTGCAACAGTTGAAGCGCTTAAAAACGCTTGCATTGATGATGATTTTCTTAACCGGAACGAGGTGGGGATTCTTTACGGCAACGACAGTAGTGCGCTTGCAGTAATAGAGGGGATTGACCTCATACGGGAAAAAAAGAATACAACTCTTGTCGGTTCTGGATCGGTGTTCCAGTCTATGAATTCAACAGTGAGTATGAACCTCTCTGTAATTTTCCGTTTGAAGGGTATAAACCTTACAATTGCAGGAGCTTGTGCAAGTGGCTCTCATTCAATAGGAATGGGATATTTTATGATTAAAAACGGGCTCCAGAACTGCATAATTTGCGGTGGAGCACAAGAGGTAAACCCTTACGCTGTTTGCAGTTTTGATGGGTTGAATGCTTTTTCCGTTAATAACGAACACCCCACAGAAGCATCAAGACCTTTTGATGCTGCAAGGGACGGGCTTGTTCCAAGCGGAGGTGCTGCAACTCTCATCCTTGAAAGTTATGAGTCGGCTGTAAAAAGAGGAGCCCCAATACTGGCGGAAGTCCTTTCCTATGGCTTTTCTTCCAATGGGGAACATATCTCGGTTCCTAACATTGACGGGCCAAAGAGGTCTTTGCTAATGGCTCTTAATCAGGCCGGAATGAAGCCAGGAGATATTCAGTATATTAACGCACACGCAACATCAACTCCGGTTGGAGACTTCAATGAAGCGCTTGCAATAGACGAAGTTTTCGGAGAAGTGAAACCTTATGTCGGTTCCACAAAAAGTATGACAGGACATGAAATGTGGATGGCGGGAGCGAGTGAAATAATTTACTCGATACTAATGATGAAAAATTCTTTTATTGCGCCTACAATAAATTATAATACTTCTGATGAAGCATCGGCAAAACTAAAAATTTCCAATAAATATATTCCCTTTGAATTTGATACATTCCTCTCAAATTCATTTGGTTTCGGAGGTACTAACTCTACCCTGATTGTAAAAAATGTGTAAAACCCAACCTATAGACTTATATTATGATTGATGTTGCCCTAATTGAAAAAATTAATAGTGTTTTGGCCGAAGAGTTTGAAGTGGATATTGAGAAGATCAAACCTGAAGCACCATTGATGGAAACTCTTGATCTTGACAGTCTGGACCTGGTAGATATGGTGGTTCTCATTGAGCACAATTTCGGTTTCACGGTAATCGCGAAAGATTTTGTAGGAATTAAGACGTTTAACGATTTTTATCACTTTATCAACTCGCGGATAGATGAAAAAGGAGAGTTCCCGAAATGAATGGAGTGGTAAATCCAGGGGAGGAGCTCTTGGCTATCTCTCATTTGTCTACATAATTAAAACATTCGGTCTCACAGCTGCCTACGCTTTGCTGTCAATTGTTGTAATCTACTTTATTCCGTTTGCTCCAAAGGCTACATCGTCTGTCTGGTACTTCTCCAGGAAAATCTTAGGAAACAGCAGGTTTGATTCTCTTATTTTCTTATATAAGAATTATTTCAGCCTTGGTGTTACTTTGATTGACAAAACTGCAGTTGCAGCCGGAAAAGCAGATGAATTCAGTTTTGAGTTTAATGAACCCGAAGAGGTTAAGAAAATATTGAATGATAAAAGCGGAGCAATAATTATTGGAGCTCATTTTGGTAACTGGGAAGTTGGTGCCCCCTTTTTTGACAAGTACGGCAAGGAGATGAGAGTTGTGATGGTTGACGCGGAATATCAAAAAATAAAAATGATTCTGGAACGAGAAAAAAGGGTTGATACATTTAAGGTTATCCCTATTTCAGAAGATATTTTTTCAAATATTTTTGAAATCAGGGATGCTTTGGCAGATGGCGCGTATGTCGCAATTCAGGGAGACAGGCTTACTTCCAGTACAAAAAATGAAACAGTGAAATTTATGGGTGAAGATGCACAGTTTCCGCTCGGGCCGTTCATTATGGCTGCAAGATTCGGATTTCCTGTTGTTTTCTACTATGCCGTGAGAACAGGGTTTAAACATTACAGTTTTCATTTTTCTCTGTGTCCGGTGTCCGGTGTAAGTTCCCAAAAGAGAGTGTTTGAAAAGCAGATACTTGAAGAGTATGTTAAAAGCCTGGAGAAAGTTGTAAAAATAGCTCCTGAGCAGTGGTATAACTATTATAAATTCTGGATATGAGCAATAAACGGACACTTGTCTTAATCTCGGCCAACAGACTCGCCGATCCCTATCCTGTATATCCTATAGGGATATCATATCTCAGGACATATCTCAAAGAGCATCTGGACTGGCTTGATGTCTTTTTGCTGGATATGAATCTTATCTCTGTGGAAAATCTGGAAACAATTCTTAAAGAGACACCTCCGGATTATATTGGGATATCAATAAGAAATATAGACGGGGCCAACTCCCTTGACAAAACCAGCTTTATACCGGGTTATTCCGAGATAATGAAAGCTGTAAGGAAAAATTCCAAAGCCCCTGTAATTATGGGCGGAGCCGGATTCTCAATATTCCCTGCGAAACTCTTTGATTTGCTCAAACCCGATTACGGAATTGCGGGAGAGGGGGAGGAGAGCCTGAGGCAGCTCCTCACTGCACTTGAATCGGGAGGAGATATATCCGGAATTGAGGGATTAATTTCAAATAAGAATGGGATTTTGAATCCCCATAAGAATTATCTCAATTCTCTCAATCTCTCTTTCGATGATAATCTGTCCGATTTTTACTGGGAAAAAAGCGGAATGTTGAATATCCAGACAAAGAGAGGGTGCTGCTATCATTGTATCTACTGTTCATATCCTATAATTGACGGAAGAAAAGTGAGGACGCTTGATACGGACCTTATTGTCGGAACACTTGAAAGACTTTACCGGGATAAGGGAATCAATTATGTTTTCTTCACCGACTCCGTATTTAATATCCATAATGAGTACAATGCAGAGCTGGCTGAGAAAATAATTAAAAGCGGAATTAAGATAAACTGGGGTGCATATTTCTCTCCTCACAACCTCACGGAAGACCTGCTGTCAACTTTTAAAAGGGCAGGCTTAAAACACATTGAGTTTGGAACTGAATCACTATGTACCGAACAGATGCACCGTTATGGAAAGACATTCTCTTTTGAGGATGTTTTGTTAAATTCCGAAAGGTGTCTCAAATACAACATCAACTATGCCCATTTTCTTATTCTTGGCGGGATAGGGGAGACAGAAAAGACATTAAGGGAGACAATGGAGAATTCTAAAAGAATTCGCTATACGGTTTTTTTTCCATACATTGGAATGAGGATATATCCGGGCACTGCCCTGCAGGCCATGGCTATCAGGGATGGAAAAATTTCCCCGAACGATTCCCTGCTGGAACCAACATACTATCTTTCAGATGATTTTAATCTGGAGGAGTGTAAAAAAATGACAGCAGAAACAGGCAAGGCATGGGTTTTCCCCGATGATCCTCTAGCGGAAGATATAGAGACAATGAGAGTAGTTAAAAAGAAAAAAGGTCTGATATGGGAGTACTTAAGAAAGCCATAGTGACGGGCAGCGATATTCTTGATTTTATCCCGCAGAGAAAGCCTTTTGTTTTTGTCCATAGTTACTACGGAGAAGATAAGGGCGTGTTTTACACCGGATACATTCCCGAAAATGGCACCCTGTTTACGGAAGATGGCCATTTTGCCGAAACCGGAATTATAGAGCATATGGCACAATCGGCAGCCGTTATTGTGGGATATGGTTATAAAAGCAAAGGAGAGAATATTCCTGTTGGTTTTATTGGAGCCGTTTCAAAATTTGAACTTTACACAATGCCTTTGGTTGGAGAAGAGCTGTATACCGGAACCAGAATTATGGCAAAATTCGGAGACATCTCCCTCGTTGAATGCACAATAAGCAGTAATGATGTCAAAGTGGCATCAGGAGAATTAAAGATTTTTTTACAGAAGTAAAGGTGATAAAAAGCATGAGAAAAAAAAGCGCGGAGAATTCAGCATCTCTTGTTCACAGGCACACTGTGAAGATACGCTTTTCGGAAGTGGATTCAATGAAGATTGTGTGGCATGGAGTCTATGTCAAGTATTTCGAGGATGGAAGAGAGGCTTTTGGCAACCATTTCGGCGGGATAGGTTATCTTGATATTTACGGTTCCGGATATACAGCTCCTATTGTAGAGCTGCACTGCTCTTATATTCAGCCGCTTGTGTACGGAGATACTGCTATTATAGAAACCAGGTACATATATACCCCTTCGGCTAAAATACGCTTTGAATACAATATTTTTCGTGAATCCGACAATACTCTTGTAGCTTCCGGTTACTCTATCCAGGTATTCCTTAACGGAGACGGCCTGCTTGAATGGAACAATCCTCAATTTTTTCTGAACTGGCAAAAGAGATGGAAAATAACAGAATAAGGAAAAAAATCGCATATGTTGCAGGAGATTCAATTTACTCCCCTCTCGGTTTTTCCACCGAAGAGAATATGCGTGCAATATATCTTGGTAAAAGCGCCATTCACAGAGTCAGTGACCCTTTGATGTTTTCCAAACCGTTCAATGGAGCAAAGATTGAAAAAGAGGCCGATTTCTCTTCGATTGCCGATAATGGAGAAAACTTCACTCTTCTGGAGAAAAGGATTATCTATTCAATAGAAGATGCGATAAAGATCTCCGGTCTGTCGCCGGAATCGGTTAAATGTGGCAAGACAAGACTAATCATAGCTACTACCAAAGGCAATATAGATTTGCTTGAGGGCAGGTGCGGCAACATCGACAAAAGGGCGTATCTGGGCGAGCTTGCTTTAAGAATTAACCGCTACCTTGGGTTGGAACAGAAACCTCTTGTTGTTTCTAATGCATGTATTTCCGGAATTAGTGCTCTTGTTACCGCTGCGAGGCTCATAGAATACGACGAATGCGACAATGTAATAGTTGCAGGTGCCGATTTGATGACAAAATTCGTTGTAAGCGGGTTTGAGGCTTTCCATTCTATAAGCGAAACAGTTTGTACGCCCTATGATGTCAAAAGAGATGGTCTAAGCCTTGGAGAGGCTGCGGGAACAGTAATACTTACGTCTTTGCGTTCGATGCTGGCCGATAACGACCCGATTGTAATTGAGGGGGGCTCGGTTACCAACGATTCCAACCACCTTTCTGCCCCATCAAGGACAGGAGACGGTCTTGGCGAGGCCATGCTAACTGCAATGGGGGAAGCCCGTATTTCGGGTTCTTCCGTGGATTTTGTAAATGCCCACGGTACTGCAACAATTTACAACGATGAGATGGAATCCAGGGCGATTCACTGGGCTTCACTTATGAATGTTCCGGTTCAGAGTCTCAAACCATACTGGGGTCATACTCTTGGAGCCTCTGGCATAATAGAGAGTATTGCATCCTTCTGGCAGATTAAAAATTCTCTGTTGATAGGGACTAAAGGATTTAACGAAGCAGGCGTTCCTATGGAGATAAAAGTTTCCCCGCACCACAGAGAATGCGCACTAAGCAGATGCGTAAAGAGTGCTTCGGGGTTTGGCGGATGTAATGCTGCCATTGTTTTTGCGAAGGAATCTGTTTCAAATTACCCGGGTACGGGAAGAGAGGAGAAGTGGAGTGAAGTTTCCTCTTTTAAATTGACCGGAGAGATTAATTTTGATACTATAATACGGGATCACTACAAAGAGATGGAGATGAAAGACATTAAGTTCTTCAAAATGGACGATCTCTCCAAACTTGGCGTAATAGCTACTGCAAGATTGCTTGGCGGATTTGATTCGCTTGATAAATACGGCCGGTTTGAAAGGGGCTTTTTTATGGCAAACAGTGTCTCTTCGCTTGAATCGGATATTAAACATCAGAGAATAACAGAAAAAGAGGGCGATTTATTGGCAAGCCCTGCTGTATTTGTTTATACACTGCCAAACATTGTTCTTGGAGAGTCTGCAATAAGAAATAAATTTCAGGGGGAAAACAGCTTTTTTGTAGCCGATGCCTCAGACAAATCTGAAATTATCGGCGAGTTGCTTTCTCTGGCTCAGAAATCGTCTCTTAAACTGGTTGTCGCCGGATGGTGCGAGTTTTTGAATGGTAATTTCGATGTCGATTTAAAACTCTATAAAAGAGAATAATATGGTAAAAGAGGTCTATGTTGGGGGATTAGGATGCGTGTCTGCACTTGGCAAAGGTGTCGGAATTCAGCTTGAAAAACTCATTGCCGCTGAATCAGGGCTTGGAAACCTCTCTCTCTTTGATACAAACCACCGGGTGGTAGTAGGAGAGGTTAAGCATTCCACCAGAGAAATGGCAGATATGCTGGGCCTGAGAAGCGACAAAGGATACTCCAGAACAACAGTCCTGGGATTGATGGCCGCAAAGGAAGCCCTTGCAGATTCCGGCGTTAATCCGGCCGGGCTGAGGATTGGGCTCATTTCAGCTACTTCTGTGGGAGGCATGGATGTGAGCGAGGTCTTCTTTAGAGAGTATTTAAGAGACAAAAGCAAAGGACGTCTGAGGCAGCTGATTGGTCACGATTGCGGAGCTTCAACGCAGTTCATGGAAAAAGAACTTGGAATAAGCGGGTTTGCAACTACAATAAATACAGCCTGTTCATCGGCCAATAATGCGATAATGCTTGGTACAAGAATGATAAAAGCCGGGTTGCTTGATGCTGTAATAGCAGGCGGGACAGACTCATTGTGCCGCTTTACTATAAACGGTTTTTCTTCCCTGGGGATATTGGACAAAGATGTCTGCCGCCCATTTGACGTGAGCAGGAGCGGACTTAACCTCGGAGAGGGAGCCGGTTATCTTTTTTTGAATTCACCGGAAGTAAAAACGAATAATATCTATTGTTCGGTTGCAGGTTATGCAAACGCAAACGACGCTTTTCATCAGACAGCCTCCTCGGCAGAGGGCGAAGGGGCATACCTTGCCATGAAAGGGGCAATTGATATGAGCGGCTTTGACCGGAACGAAATTGGATACATTAACGTACATGGCACCGGGACTCCCAATAATGACGCGTCCGAAGGAGTTGCCATGAAAAGGATTTTTGGTGACGAAGTGCCTGATTTTAGCTCAACCAAGGGTTATACCGGACATACTCTCGGAGCCGCAGGAGGAGTTGAGTCTGTCTTTTCAATACTCAGCCTTTATTACGGATATGTGTGGCCAAACCTGAATTTTCAGAATTCGATATCGGAGGCAGCACTCATCCCCGTTACCGTATGCAGGAAAAAAACAAATATCAGCGGAGTTCTCACGAACTCTTTTGGCTTTGGAGGAAATTGTACCTCACTTGTTTTTAAATCTTTTAAAACAAATAAGTTATGATGCAGACAAACCTATACATAGACGGAATGGCGGGTATTGTTTCATCCGGACACAACGGAACCCTCAATGCAGGTGATGAGCCTGACTACAAAACATATATTCCCGACGCAGGTTTGCGGAGGAGAATGAGCAGGCTGATAAAGATGGGAGTAACCTCTTCTTTGATGGCCATTGAAAACTCAGGAGAAGGAGTAATTGAAGGTATTATTACCGGCACAGGGTGGGGATGTCTTACTGATACCGAAAAATTTCTTGTTTCCATTTACGAAAACAGCGAAAGGCTCTTAAATCCTTCTTCGTTTATACAGAGTACGTCTAATACAATAGGGGCACAGATAGCGCTAATGCTCGATTCAAAGCATTATAACAACACATTTGTGCATGGAGGGAGTTCGTTTGAATGTGCTCTTCTGGATAGTTCGCTTCTGCTGAGCGAAGGTAAAAAGAGACTTATGGTGGGAGGGTTTGATGAACTTACACCAACTAAGTCGCATCTTTTTAGCAGAATGGGTGTCTGGAAAAAATTTCATTGCGGAGAAGGGGCTCACTTCTTTATTGCATCCGCTTCGAAAAGCAAAAAAACAATAGGGAAAATCTCTGCTATAGAAATCTTGTCCAAGGATACACCAGAAGATGAGATTGTTGAAAGATGCAGCTCTTTTTTAAATGAAAACGGGCTTAAATTCAGCGATTTGCAAATTATTCTTAATGGTATTGACGATTTGTCCGGCTGTTTTGAAAACCTAAATACCGCTTTACTCAATTTTAAAGGGGAGTGCGGAGAGTATCCGACTTCCGGTGCAT
>JAGDMC010000171.1 GCA_017860395.1 Bacteroidota bacterium
CAAACCGGGATACGGTTATAAAAAAGCAGGGGTAATTATTACAGCCATAAGTCGTAAATCCGATATAACTCCTCCTTTGTTTTACGAGAGAGACCGCTCTAAGGAGAGTTCAGTAATGACTGTAATGGACGAGATGAATACCCGTTATGGCAGGCATACTGTTTTTACTGCAACAGAAGGCGTTGAAAAAATAAGAGCAAATCAGAATTTCTTGTCAAAAAGATTTACAACCAGTTGGGATGATATTATTGAAGTAAAAGTTTAATTACCCTTAACCCTCTTCCGGCTATTGAAATAATAAACGGAGCTGCAGATGAAATCGCATATTCGGCTTTGTTGTAAGTAATAAGATCCTGACCGGAACAGATTATTCCATCGCTTATTTTAAAATATGAAAACAGAGCCTCAGGAATGTTTATTTTCACATCCGACCGGTTGTCATCGAAATTTATAACCACAATAATCAGTTCGTTACCATGTTTTCTGACAAACGCATAGTGGAAAGCCGGATTAAAATCTGCGTTGTCAAGATTTGCATATTCCAGGTCATAGGTGGAACCTAATCTAAACGCCTTTTCATTTATCGACAGGTTAAGCAAATGCTTATACAAAAGCCTTAGGTTAACATTATATTTGCCTTTAAACCATTCTCTTATAGTTGATAAAGACCAATAGTCAAAAATTGAAGTTCTTCCATCTTCTCTGCTATATCCTTCTGAATCCATACCTCTCTCCCCTAACTCCTGTCCAAAATATATCATAAAAGGAGAACGATTAAGAAGTAATGAGACAGCAAGTGCTGGTATTGCGTTCATTGGATCTCCCAGAAAAAAGTCAGATGCAAGCCTCTGTTCATCATGGTTTTCCATAAAGTTTAACATTTTATCCTGTATATCATTAACGGATTGCCAGCAATTTGTTATGCCGGAAGCAGGTTTTTTCCCTTGCAAAACCAGTTTTAGATAATCATAAAGCCCCACTTTATCATACAGATAGTCGAAACAGCCTCTGGTTAAGTAATCGTTATAATTCCCGGGATTGTATATCTCTGCAATGAAAATAGTCTCCGGAAAATCCTTTTTAACAGAACTGAGAGACCATTCCCAGAACTCAACCGGAACCATCTCTGCCATATCGCAACGGAAACCGTCAACCCCAAATTTTGCCCAATAATTCAGAATATTAAGCATTTTGAGCCAGGTATCCGGCAATGGGTTAAAATATGACTTCCTGCCATTTATGTAGTCTACACCATAATTAAGCTTAACTGTTTCATACCAGTCATTTACAGTAGGGTTACTCACAAAACAGTCGTTCCCGGTAACTTTTGCAGGACATTCCTGATACGGGTTCAGAGGGTTATCAACAGGAGGAATATATTTCTCATTATTAATATAATAGAAGTTATTCATAGGATGAAACGGATAACCGGTTTGATCGTTTGATCCGAAATCAGTTTCATTATCAGGCTTTTTATCTGAATAATACTCTCTTGAAACATGATTTGGAACAAAATCAATAATAACCTTCAGCCCGGCTTCATGGCTTCTTACAATCAACTGCCGGAACTCTTCCATTCTGTCCGGCACAAAACAGGCCAGATCGGGATCAACATCGTAATAGTCCATTATTGCATAAGGAGATCCGGCAATACCCTTAACAAGTGAAGGGTTACACGACCGAATTCCATAACCGGAATAATCACTTTTAGTAGAATGTTCCAATATGCCTGTATACCAGATATGTGTACATCCCAATTCGCGAATTTCTGCCAGCAATTCTGAAGTAAAATCCGAAAACTTCCCGGAACCGTTCACGTTTAAAGAAGAGTTGGGAATACAAAACTCATTTGTATTCCCAAACAACCTCGGTAAAACCTGATATACTATGAATTTTTCATGCACAATTTCTACCAGTTAAGGATTTTTCTGAAATCGTACTCTTCGGGATTTGAAATAAATTTACGGGCAGCTTCATAATCCTCCTTGGTTATGTAGTGCATAATATTGTTGATAATCGCCTGAACTCTGTCTGATTCAAGGTTTACCCCTCTTGGCGGAATTTTTCCCGTCACGGGATCCTGGATGTCTTTAAGATAAAGTGGTTCAACTTTTCCAAGGTGATCTATATAAACCATACAGCCTGTTTTCCCTTCAACAAACAATTGATGCAAACCAATCCCCAGTTCTGTACAATAGACTAAATCATAGGCACTTGGAGACTGGCATCTCAACTCATATCCAAGCTCTACGGGTCTGATTTTTGTCTTAACGCCAATCTCCCGCAATCTGGTTTCCACCATTTCGCTGAATATATGTGCCTTTGATACTTTGCCAAGTTCCGGATGGCCATGTTCGTCGTACGAGAAAACAACACCTGATTTGTTAAGTTCGTCGTCACTTAATTCGTGAAAAACGCCTTCCGAAATCATGACAGCACCATAATTTATATTAAGAAGCAATCTTTTAACAATCGAAGAAACAGCAATTTTAACAATTTTATCTACAGTAATTGTTGTTTTGTTGAACATCTCTGGGATAACTATCATCGGATAGTGCGCAGCAGACCCGATTCCAAATGCAAGGTGTCCCGCAGAACGTCCCATTGCACATACAACAAACCAGTTATTGCTTGTGCGGGCATCTTCATATACTGTTGTTGCAATTCTGGCTCCCTCCGATTTCGCAGACTCATACCCGAAAGTTGGCCGGGCAAGAGGCAAAGGCAAGTCGTTATCTATAGTTTTGGGAACGTGAATATTAGAAATGTTGTGATTATGATCAGACAGAAATTTTGCAACTTTATTGGCTGTTGAAGCAGTATCGTCGCCACCTATTGTTACCAATAATTGAATATTGTTTTCTATAAAGAAATTCAGGTTGAAATTTTGTTCATAATCTATTGGTGACGGCTTATATCTGCTCATAATCAGATATGATCCTCCCCTGTTGAAAATTGAGTCAGCCATCAGAAAGTCAAGTTCGGTATAATTAGGTTCTTTTGAAAAGAGCCCTTTGTAACCACCGTGCAAGCCTAAAACACGATAACCATTTGAAATGAAGGTTTTTGCAATACTACCAACTACGGTATTCATTCCAGGTGCGGGACCTCCTCCCGTTAAAATTACAATTGATTTTTTCATCGTTACATTTTATTGAGCGCACAAAGGTAACAATTATTAAAAAATATTTAAATTTGTGTAATACATTATGAAAAAAAAGAGAGAAGAGGCCGGCGCACGAATTGCGCAACTAAGGGAAATAATTAACGAACAAAACAGGAGATATTACGTAGAAAATCAACCTGTTATTTCCGATTTTGAATACGATCTTTTGCTCAATGAGCTTCAGACTCTTGAAAAAACATATCCGGGCTATTTTTCTGAAAACTCTCCAACTGTAAGAGTAGGAAGCGATTTATCTGATGATTCTGTTGCTTCTGAATTTAAACAGGCAACTCATAAGTATCCAATGTTATCTTTAAGCAACACTTATGATAAGGACGAGTTATATGCTTTTAATGAAAGAATTGTAAAGTCAGTTGAGTCACAGGTAGACTATGTTTGCGAATTAAAAATCGACGGCTCCGCCATATCTCTTTCATATTATAATGGAAGGCTGGTTAGGGCCGTAACCCGTGGTGATGGTACTACAGGCGACGATGTAACTTCAAATGTAAGGAAAATCAAGTCCCTGCCTCAGTCTTTGAAAGGATTGGGCTACCCTGCTGAATTTGAAATTCGCGGAGAAATATTTATGCCATGGAACTCATTCGATGAAATAAATAAAAAAAGAGAAGAAAATGAAGAACAGCTATTTGCCAATCCAAGGAATGCCGCTGCAGGTTCGCTGAAGCTGCTTGATCCCAGAATTGTGGAAGAACGCGGGCTTGAAAGCATTCTTTACCATTTTGTTTCGGAAGAGAAGATAGCCGATAGCCACTATGAGGTTTTGCAAATGGCCGGGGAATGGGGACTTCCGGTTTC
>JAGDMC010000172.1 GCA_017860395.1 Bacteroidota bacterium
AACTTCTCTGATTTAACCTATGGATACAACGATAAAAAAAGCACTTATACTTGGTTCGGGAGCATTAAAAATTGGTGAAGCCGGAGAATTTGATTATTCGGGATCACAGGCTCTCAAAGCATTAAGGGAAGAGGGCATCGAGACAGTCCTTATTAACCCCAATATCGCTACAGTTCAGACATCCGAAGGTGTGGCCGATAAAATTTACTTTTTGCCTGTCACCCCTTATTTTGTAGAAGAGGTAATAAAGAAGGAAAAACCTCAGGGAATATTGCTGGCATTCGGTGGACAAACGGCGCTAAATTGCGGTGTTGAACTTTTTAGAAATGGAATTTTTGAAAAGTACAATCTGAAAGTGCTGGGGACACCCGTTCAATCAATTATTGATACCGAGGACCGCGAATTATTTGTGAGGAAGCTTGACCAAATATCCGTTAAGACAATAAAGAGTCATGCCGTAGAAAATATGGAAGATGCAAGGAAAGCTGCTGCGGACCTTGGTTACCCTGTAATCCTGAGAGCTGCGTATGCTCTTGGAGGCCTGGGAAGCGGTTTCTGCGACAACGAAACAGAACTTAATGCACTGGCCGAAAAGGCATTTGCATATTCCCATCAGATTCTTGTTGAGAAATCGTTAAAAGGATGGAAAGAGATTGAATACGAGGTGGTACGGGACTGTTACGACAATTGTATTACTGTTTGTAATATGGAGAATTTCGACCCGCTTGGAATTCACACCGGAGAGAGTATTGTTGTGGCCCCTTCTCAAACACTCACAAATAGTGAATACCATCTTCTAAGAGAGCTTTCAATCAAGATTGTAAGGCACATAGGAGTTGTTGGAGAGTGCAATGTTCAATATGCATTTGACCCAAATTCGGAAGATTACAGAGTAATTGAGGTAAATGCCCGTTTGAGCAGGTCTTCGGCACTGGCGTCAAAAGCAACAGGATACCCGCTTGCATTTGTCGCTGCTAAACTGGGACTTGGTTATGGTCTGTTTGACCTAAAGAATTCAGTAACAAAAACAACCCCTGCTTTTTTTGAACCAGCTCTCGATTATATTGTATGCAAAATTCCAAGATGGGACCTTTCCAAATTCCAGGGAGTTTCAAGAGAGATTGGCTCAAGCATGAAGAGCGTTGGAGAGGTTATGGCAATTGGACGCACTTTTGAGGAGGCAATTCAGAAGGGTTTAAGAATGATTGGACAAGGTGCCCACGGTTTTGTTGCAAACAGGGAAATATCTGTTGACGACATTGATAAAGCCCTCAGGGAGCCAACCGACAACAGGATATTTGTGATATCCAAGGCTTTCAAAAAAGGTTATACAGTAGACCAGATTCATGATCTTACAAAAATCGACAGGTGGTTCCTTGACAAGCTCTACAATATCTTCAACACATCCAAAGAACTTTTGCTTTTGGACAGGAAAGAGCAATTAAGTCGTGATTTGCTTAAGAAATCGAAGCAACAGGGATTCTCGGATTTTCAGCTTGCGAGGCTGATTTATAAAGAGAGTGTTGACATCGATGATGCATCGGCACTTATACGTGCGTATCGCAAGGAACTCAACATACTCCCGGTTGTAAAACAAATTGACACGCTTGCAGCAGAATATCCGGCACAGACAAATTACCTGTACCTTACATATAACGGAACTCACAATGATGTCAAATATCTTGGTGACCACAAATCAATTATAGTTCTGGGATCCGGAGCCTACAGAATCGGAAGTTCTGTTGAATTTGACTGGTGCAGTGTTAATGCGCTTAAAACTATACGTGAGAGAGGCTGGCGTGGTGTAATGATTAATTACAATCCGGAAACTGTTTCCACAGACTACGATATGTGTGACAGGCTGTATTTTGATGAACTCACATATGAAAGAGTAATGGATATATATGAACTTGAGAATCCTCAGGGTGTAATAGTATCCGTAGGTGGTCAGATTCCAAACAACCTTGCCCTTAAACTCGACAAAACAGGAGTTAACCTTTTGGGGACCAGTGCAAAAAGCATCGACAATGCCGAAGACAGGCACAAGTTTTCCTCTATGCTCGACAGACTTGCTATAGACCAGCCAAGGTGGAAAGAACTCACCACACTTTCTGATATATTCGAGTTTGTGGATTTAGTAGGCTATCCTGTGCTTGTACGCCCTTCATATGTATTGTCTGGGGCAGCAATGAATGTATGTTCAAATAATTCAGAACTAGAGGAATTCCTTAAACTGGCGACAAATGTGTCAAAAAAACATCCTGTTGTAGTTTCCGAGTTCATCCAAAATGCAAAAGAAATTGAAATTGACGCAGTTGCAGACAAGGGCGAAATTATCGCATATGCTATTTCCGAACACATAGAATTTGCAGGGGTCCATTCAGGTGATGCTACAATTCAGTTTCCACCTCAAAAGCTGTACATCGAAACAGGACGGAGAATTAAAAAGATAGCCCGCAAGATTGCTCAGGAGCTAATGATTTCGGGGCCTTTCAATATTCAGTTTCTTGCAAAGGAGAATGATATAAAAGTTATTGAATGCAACCTCAGGGCTTCCAGAAGTTTCCCTTTTGTTTCAAAGGTTATAAAGATTAATTTTATTGAACTCGCAACAAGAGTAATGATTGGAGAAAAGGTTTCAGCTCCGAACAAAAGTGCCTTTGACCTTGATTATGTAGGAATCAAGGCCTCTCAATTCTCCTTCTCAAGGCTCCAGAAAGCAGATCCCGTTCTTGGTGTTGATATGGCGTCAACCGGAGAAGTAGGATGCATTGGAGACGATACAAACGAAGCGGTACTCAAATCAATGCTTTCTGTAGGATATAAAATTCCAAAGAAGGGAATACTGATATCTTCCGGGGATGCCAAGCAAAAGGCCGAACTACTGTCTGCGTCTAAGCTACTTATTGATAAGGGATATAAACTTTTTGCAACGGGCGGCAGCCACAGATTTCTTGTTGAGAATAATGTGCCTGCGACTAAGGTTTTCTGGCCAAGCGAAACCGGAATGGAACCTCAGGCGATGCAATTGCTCCATTCGAAAGAGATTGATTTTGTTATTAATATTCCAAAAAACCTTACTCAGGTTGAGCTTGACAATGGTTATAAAATTAGAAGAACAGCTATTGACCTTAATATTCCGCTTATCACAAATGCGCGTCTTGCATCTGCTTTTATAAATGCATTTTGCACAATATCAATAGATCAGATCCAGATTAAGAGCTGGGACGAATATAAGTCGTAATACCAACTTAATAGGGTAAAAAGCAGAGGCTGCCTAAATTAGGCAGCCTTCTGTTTATATTGCTGTCTCCAGCTGCGAGTTGTGTCATTTCTCTGCAATCTGTACACAGCCAACTAACTGCTTCGGGCTTGTGCGTCCTCAGTCGCCTGGCTCCCTCCGGCCGAATCGCAGCGGAGGAGGACGCACAAGCCCGAAACAATTAGTTGGAAATGTATAGATGGCTGAGATAAATGCAACTCGCGGTCAGAGTGAAAGCAACAATAGAGGCACTCTAAGACTTACTCATCCTCTTCCATCGTGGCTTTTTCGCTTTGAGAACCTTCCATTATAAGTTTGGTGGTTTCTTCATCAAGAGACTCTACCCCGCGAAGTTTTCTTTGAATTGCTTTAGTTCTTGTACCCACAAGTTTGTCAATATCGTCCAGACCTCCCTGAATATTTTTCTGTGCTTTATTGAGCAGTCCGCCGAAAATATCAAACTCCCTTTTAACAGCTCCCAGTATTGTCCATACTTCGCTGCTCCGCTTTTCAATTGCAAGAGTGCGGAATCCCATATGCAGAGAATTGAGTATTGCTGCAAATGTTGTTGGACCGGTAATGAGTACCTTGTATTTTTGCTGAATCTCCTCAAGTAAAGAGGCTTTGCGCACAACTTCTGCAAAAATACCCTCAAAAGGCAGAAACATTATTGCAAAATCCGTTGTATAAGGCGGGTCTATATATTTATCGCATAT
>JAGDMC010000173.1 GCA_017860395.1 Bacteroidota bacterium
AGGGTGCAGAGGGTGTTTTCAAGAATAGATGTTCCAACTGTATTATTCTTTTTAGGAATTCTAATGTCTGTTTCTGCACTTAAAACAGCCGGCCAGCTGGATGTTATGTCGAAATTCCTGGACAAGACTGTTCCTACTCCCGAAACAATCAGTATTATATTAGGACTCACCTCTTCATTCCTGGATAATGTTGCACTTGTTGCCGGCACGATGGGGATGTATCCGATTGCGCAAGCTGGTGCTTTTGTTGCGGATGGATCTTTCTGGACCTTCCTTGCATACTGCGCCGTAACCGGGGGCAGCATATTAATAATCGGATCCGCTTCAGGTGTGACCGTAATGGGACTGGAAAAAATATCTTTTGGCTATTATCTCAAAAAATTTACTCCCATTGCTCTTTTAGGGTATTTTGCGGGAGCAGGCGTATACTTACTTTTGTTTTAATATAACATGACAAATCCGGACGAAAAATTCATGAGAGAGGCCTTAAAAGAGGCTCAAAGGGCACTCGACAGAGATGAGGTTCCCGTAGGTGCTGTTATTGTTTGTGAAGGAAAGATTATAGCCCGGGCACACAATCTCACAGAGACACTTAATGACCCCACTGCCCATGCAGAAATGCAGGCTATAACAATGGCGACCAACTCCTTTGGTGGTAAATACCTGGAAAATTGTACTCTGTATGTCACAATGGAGCCATGCTCAATGTGTGCATCGGCTCTTAACTGGGCTCAGATAGCTAAAATCATTTATGGGGCCGGCGACCCTAAAAGAGGTTTCTCTCTTTACTCCCCATCTCTCATTCATCCAAAAACAGAGGTTGTTTCCGGCATACTTGAAAAAGATTGCTCTGTGATTGTTAAAGATTTTTTCAAAAGTAAAAGGTAGTTATGATGGAGTTATTGCAGGATTATGGATTTATAGGACTTTTTATCGGTTCTTTTCTTGCAGCTACTGTAATCCCATTCAGTTCTGATGTGCTTCTTGTAGGGATGCTTCTGGCCGGAGTGGACCCTATTCTTTCTTTTTTCTCGGCGACAATAGGCAACTGGCTTGGAGGACTCACTTCCTACTATATAGGTCACATAGGAAAATGGGACTGGATTGAAAAGTGGTTTAAGATAAAGGAAGAGAGCATGTTGAAGCAAAAGCACTGGATTGACAAATATGGAAGTCTCATTGCATTTTTCAGCTGGATGCCTTTTGTTGGAGATTTTTTGGCAGTAGGGCTTGGGTTTTACCGCGTGAACTTTACAAAGTGTGCAATTTATATGCTGGTAGGTAAAGCGGTGAGGTTTGCTTTCTGGGTTATCTTGTACCATTACTATGGAGAAATGGTTCTTCAATTCAAGTTTCTTTAAAAATTTTGGACTTTTTAAAAAAAGCGATATATTTGCACCCTCAAAAGTAAACCTATTGACCTATGGTGTAATGGTAGCACTACTGATTTTGGTTCAGTCAGTCTAGGTTCGAATCCTGGTAGGTCAACGTAAATTGCTGAGAGGCTGTCTGGAAGGGCAGCCTCTTTTTGTTTTTATGCAATCCGTTATGCCGGATTAGAAAAGTGAACTCAAAATCCTTTATCTTTATTGCAGCAAAATTATGACAGAAAAAGATTTCAGTATATCAGTTATAATGCCGGTATATAAAGTTTCCGGCTATATCGGGAGGTCGATCGAATCTCTGGTGGCGCAAACGTATAAAAACTTTGAAATCATACTTGTAGATGACTGCGGGGGAGATGATAGTGTTGAAAAAGCGATTTCTGTACTCAATACGCACGGATACACAAACAATAACAATATTGTTACTAAATGCGCAGAAAGTTACAAGATAGTTACTAATGCGCATAATCAAGGCGTTTCGCTTTCGAGGCAAAATGGTATGCTGGCATCAGGCGGTGAGTTTATTATTCATCTTGATTCTGATGATTACTTCGAACCGGATTTGCTGGAAAGACTTATTTCCATAGCTAAAGCGTCTTCTTCCGATATGGTTATCTGTAATTTTTTCAAAGAGAGACCTTCCGTAAGTTCAAAAATTGAAACATCATCAGCAGATCATCCATTGATTTCGGATAAAGATAAAACAGACTATGTAAAGGAAATGCTACGGGGTGAAAGGCCATCTGCCCTTTGGAATAAGCTTGTTAAAAGGGAGCTTTTTGACAGGGCAGGGATTCCGTTCGACAGCAACCTGAGAGACGATCTTTCGGCTTCTCCTCTGCTTGTATTGAATGCAAAAAGGGTAGATTTTGTAAGTAATGCCCTTGTTCACTATGTTTTGTATAATTCAAATTCCGAATCGGTAAGTTTTGGCCACCTGAAACTTATCGCAAATACGCTGAAAATGCTTGAGAGCCGTTTTGAAGAGATGGGAATTTCAATGGAAGATGAATTTCTTTCATACAAGGCTGTTACAAAAAGAAAAATGATTATTCATCCGGGCATGTCCGGCAAAGACCTTGATGTTGCATTGAGCCTTTTTCCGGAAATTAATTCTTCGATAAAAGATGGTAAGAATCCCGAGAAAAAGATTCAGTACAGAATACTCTTAAAACTTTCAGCAAGCGGTAACACCTTTCTGTTCAGACTATACAGATTGCTCTTAAAGTTTTTGCTATCCCTTTAAAAGGATATTTAAAAGCTCTTTCTCTCTGAGTTTAGCCGTAAATTTTTCTTCAACTCTTTCTCTGAATACACACGATGTATCCGACTCCATTGCCTCTTTTATTGCAGATGCCGTCTCGGCAACATCATCCCCGGAAACCGTTTTCCCAAGCCCTCCGGTAACCTCCGGCATGCCTCCTGTATTTGAAATGACAGGAATGCAGTTATGATACATTGCTTCGGCTAATGCAAGGGAAAAGCTCTCTTTTCGGGAAAGCTGGCAGTAAACAGATGCCTTTTGATAATATGCTGCAAGTTCGCGATGTTCAACTTTTGGTATTATTTTTAGATTTGCCGGTACCTCGCCAATAAGATGGCTTAATTTTTCTCTGTTTATGCCAATAATTGTGAATGGAATATCCGGAAGGGACTTTGCGGCATTAATGAAACGGTCCACTCCCTTTATAAAAAAGCTTTGAGGTGTTGAAGAGAGGGCAACACAGAGAACCAGCCTCTCTTTTGAATCACGGGAATTTTCAGTGCAGTTTCCGGAATCGCTTGAAAATACGATACCGTTGTAAATAATTTTCCTTTTCGAAAACGGAGAAATAGCCCGGGTAACCCGCTCAATATATTGAGAGACACAGAGATTGAGAGATGCATTGGTAATTGAATAACGAGTCATAAAGCCTCGGACAGGATTTGAAAAACTTCCGTAACCCCATTTTTTTACACGGCACACATCATATCCTCCAATAACCAGATATACTTTTTTCCGAAATAGTTTTGAAAACAGCACAGGAAAGAATGAGTGATAGTCTGCAAACCATATATAGACTATATCGTATCTTAAAATGTTGAATAACAAATAAAAAAACTCGTTTGTTATGGAAATCGCCTGTTTGATTTTTGATGAATTGTCAACTACGAGAGTGGTTACCGGGAATTTTTTTCCCAGAATATCCAAATCGCCTTTTATAAAAGTGGAGATTCGGGTATAAATAAAAAGCACCCTCTCTTTTTCCATTTATTTTTTTGGACGGAACAGTAAAATGGCATTTGCCACCTTTCTTTCTCCCTTATTGTCGAATAATTTGTTGTCTGTTGGATGATTTACAACTCCGTTGCCGGAATAGCCTTCGATGTACATTGTTGTGGAACCGCCCCCGTCAAGATTGATTATATCGGAAGCTCCCATCCATCTTAATATACTCTGGAGTTCTTTGAGTGATACTCCGTTTGATTTCTCGTTTCTTCCGTCAATTGTAACCAGCATTATTGTTCCGTCACCTTTTTTTGCAATTGCCGTTCTTGGGTGCCTGGTTGTGTAGAATGACGAACCGGAAAGTTTTT
>JAGDMC010000174.1 GCA_017860395.1 Bacteroidota bacterium
ATTACCGCAACAATCTGAAAAATTATCTGAATAGGCTTGTTTGAATAATCTCCGGTTTGTGAGAAGATTTTTGTCAAAGCCTTGGTTGCTGCATGAATTGCGCGTATTACAGCGTATACGACAAAAATGAGAGCTGCTTTTTCAAAGAGATTGACCCAGAAAACCGACTTTAGTGCAATGGGGGTAGAAAGATAGAAAACTATACCGGGAATTATGTGTGCCAGATACTTGAACACCTTAAATTCAACAAAAATATCATCCCAGATTGCGGTTGTGAATTTTGCAATGTGCCCGATTACCCTGTGTACCAAAAATCTTGAAATGAGGTCCACGATATATACCAGGATGAATAGCAGTGTCATGCTTATTACTTCGTCCATCCATCCGGCAAGAACAGGAGACATTCCCCAGTCTATAAGCATTTGATAAATACCGTCCACAACTCCAAAAAGGGCAGTGGCTCTGGTTGTTATTTCGTTTTCAATCATAAACTCTATTTCATATATAGTTCAGGTGCAAATATAGAAAAAATGCGGGAAGGATTATTTATTGAGAATGGGGATATAATTATTAACTTTAAATGCTTAGCTAATCTGAAAATAATTTTAGATTATGGATAAAAAGGATGCGGTAAGGATTCAAAACTCCATTTTAAGTAAAGCGGAAAAGAGAGTTTTGATATGGATAGCGAAACGGCTTCCCAGGTGGATAAGCTCGGACCACCTAACCTGGCTGGGACTTTTTGGAGCCTTTATTGCCGGTGGTGGGTATTTTCTCTCGAATTGGGGAAAAGAGTTCTTATGGATTTCTTCTTTTGGTTTTTTTGTCAACTGGTATGGCGACAGCCTTGATGGCACTCTGGCTCGTGTAAGAAATAAACAACGCCCTGTTTACGGGTTTTTCCTGGATCATAATATTGACGGATTAACCGGATTGATAATCTGCATCGGCGCAGGAGTCTCTCCGTTCATCTCCTTTTCCGTTGCAATGCTCATACTTGCCGGGTACTATCTCCTGACCATTTTTACACATATCAATACATTTCTGAAAGGGGAGTTTAAAATTTCATATGGCGGTTTTGGACCAACAGAATTGAGAATTGTCATAGTCCTCATAAACACTCTGTTCATATATCTGCCTACCGATTATCCGCCGGTAACGCTTTTTGGCATATCAATAAAAATATTTGACCTCATTGCAATTTTTGTGGCATTGGTTCTATTCTCCCTTTACTTTTATTATTTCTTTACGGAAAAGAAAAAGTTCGAAAAAACAGACCCCAAAATCTGATAAGATGTCATTGTTTTCGAAATATATTAAATTTCTGGTGAGCAGGCTACTGGGTACTCTGTTAGAGACAGTTGTATTATGGGTGTTTTCCGGTTATGTATTCTTTTCTTATGCAGGGAAGTATATTGCCGCCCCGGCCATCTCTTTTGAAATAGTGATGTTATTCAATTTTATAATCTCCTATTACTGGATATGGAACAAAGACATCTCTGTCAAAAGTACGAAGGTGTTTTTGACCCGCCTTGGCCTGTTCAACTTATCTGCAATTTTTGGCTTTGCAATTAAGATGGGTTTTCTGCTGCTCTTCGCGAGCATTCTTAAATGGAATGTTGTTTACTGTAATCTGCTGGCACTCCTCATATCCGGGATTGTAAATTTCCTTCTTGCAGAGATGATGGTATTCAAGAAGCGCAGCCGTTTGCCGGTAATTGACGGATATGCGCCGGTTAATGATGACGAGAGAATGCTGTATGACCGCTAGTCCAGCGATTGATGCAATCACATTTCTAGTGTTCAAAAAGCTGTTTATATTCTTTAAGTGTATAATCGTTTATTTTTTTGTTATCACTGCCCAATGCAACCATAATGTCATAGCAACCGGATTTATCGGCTAAAATCCGGATATCGACATTCGGGCCGACAACTTCGGCATAAGTTGCTTCTTTTAAAACATTATCCGGAATATCTGTAACATCAACAGTTGTGGCATCCAAAGAAATTTTCCCGATGATTGGTGCGCGGTAACCATTTATAAACATATATACACCTTTAGGTGCGCTGTCAAGTTCACTTAATAATCTCAAATATCCGTCTTTGTAACCAATATGAACCAATGCCATAACTGTGTCTCTTTTCGTAGTATAAGAGCCGCCGTATCCTACAGTTTGTCCTTTGGGAATCTTTTTTATTTGAGATATTTTTGCATAGATTTCTAAAGTAAGTTTTGCATCGGGGCCTATTGGATGTCCGGCATTGGGAGCGCCTCCTACCAAGCCGATTCCGGGTCGAATCATATCAAAATTGGCCTCTGAATTATTCAGAAGAATAACACTATCGGTACAAGCCAAAGTTATCGGAGCCTTGGGAAGTTTATCGGTATACTCCTTTAATATCTTTATTTGCTTATTGCAGTTTGTAAAGTCATCCCCTTTAATATCATATAAATGACTCATGTAAAACTCAACTTTGAGGTTTGATGTGAGGTCATTGTAATTTTTGCTCAAAATATCAACTTCATCATCTAGTAGTCCAAGGCGGTTCATGTGTGTATCGAGATGTATTATAACGGAACTGTTCCCGTTTTTCTGACAAAATTGATTCCATCGCTCAAGTTGTTCGATGCAATTAACACATGGGATAATATTGTATTTTTTAAAATAAGGTTCCTCATTATTCAGAATTCCACCGAGTGTATAGATTTTTGCGTCGGTATATGGTAAAATTTCTCTTAGGCTTATGGCTTCAAACAATTCGGCTACAAAAAAGTACCTTGCACCAACATTATATAATTCGGGGGCAACATATCTCATTTGCAATCCGTATACTTCTGCCTTAAGGACTGCAGCACATATTGAACCTGTCTTGTCGGCTCTCTCTTTAAACAAAAGGTAGTTGTGAACTACTGCATCAATATCTCTGATGCGGACGATAGGTTTAAACCCAAAAGCTTTATCCGGAATAATTCTAAAATTTTTTTCCATTGCAATCTTTGCAGTTATTATTAATCAGCTGTCAGACCCCTTAAACCATCTTATATTGGCAGGATAAAGGAAAAAACAGACCCTTTTCCAAATTCGCTGCTAACGCCTACATGCCCATTATGGCCTTCAATAATCTTCTTGACTATTGCAAGACCTAATCCATGGCTCGTTTCTCCACTTGTAGGTTTTACACTTGTTTGTTTAAACGGATAAAATAATCCGTCAATTTCTTTTTCAGGAATGCCCTGTCCATTGTCGATTACCTGAGTGACAAGTTGATTTATTTCTTTGAATACTTTTACGGTTATTGTTGAGCCCGGGTAAGAATACTTTATGGCATTGCCGATAAGATTGTTCAATACCTGATTTATTTTTTCCTCATCAACAGAAACAATTAGTTCGTGTACTTCCAAATCACTAACAATCTTAATTCCTTTACTTTTGGCCAATAATTCATTCATCCTGATATTCTGTGCAACAAATGCGCTATAGTCTATTTCATCTTTCTTGAGATCCAGCTTACCCGCTTCTATTTTCGAAATATCCAGAAGATCGTCAAGTAAACTGAGCATTTTAGAGCTCATTTTTGTTATCTCCTCCGTATAATCCTTAAATTCATCGGCTATATTTTCTTCAAGTAGCTCCGAAAAACCTTGAATGACTCCGATAGGATTTCTCAAATCGTGGGCTGCTATCCCTAAGAATTCATTTTTTTGTTCATTTAAGGATTTTAATAATTGATTCTGTTCTTCAAGCTCTTTTGTGGTTACATTAATAAAATACAATAAACGTGAAAGGATTCTGGAGTGCTGATTCGTATAGGGATCAAATTTCGGTTTAGCATTTTTTGCCAGTACCGACTCATCACGCTCTGTCTCTTTACCATTGGCACCTTCACGGATACCCACTGCAACCATAGTCGAATTAAGTAATGAATTAACAGTTCCATTGGAACAAAATTCACCAAAT
>JAGDMC010000175.1 GCA_017860395.1 Bacteroidota bacterium
CTGATGGGAGCCCTTGTAATGGCACACAGCGATAACAACGGGCTTGTTCTTCCTCCGAAACTTGCACCAATACATGTAGTAATGGTACCTATTTTTAAGACCGATGAGGAGAATGAGAAGATAATTGAAAGAATGAAGGACATTCAGGCAGGTCTGGCAAAAATGAATATTACATCCAAAATTGACAACCGCGACAACCTTCGCTCCGGATTTAAATTTGCAGAATGGGAACTAAAAGGCGTTCCGGTACGGATTGCTATAGGACCAAGGGATCTTGAAAATGGAACAGTGGAACTGGCGAGAAGGGATACTCTTTCGAAAAGTTCAATGCCTAGAGAGGGTATTGAGGAGTATATTAAAAACCTTCTTGACGAAATTCAGGAGAATATTTACACTAAAGCGTTTGAATTCCGCAAGAACAGTACACATATAGTAAATGACTGGGAAACCTTCAAAACTAAAATTGAAGAGGGTGGTTTTCTTATGTGTCACTGGGATGGAACATCCGAAACAGAGGAGAAAATCAAGAACGAGACAAAGGCTACAATCCGCTGTATACCTCTTGAAGATGTAATTGAAGAAGAGGGCACCTGTGTATACTCGGGAAAACCGTCAAAAAGAAGAGTGATTTTCGCCCGGTCATACTAGATTGGATTTTATTTGTATTTTTATCAAAATTTTTAATTCACTTATATTTTAAAATAGAGAAAATGTCATCAGATTTACCGTCCAGGCAGCAGGATATTTTAAAGGGGTTAAATTCCAAATCCCGCACAAAAGTTCAGGTTTTCAACCATACTATGGAGGTCTTCAATCAGCTTAAGGATTTGCTCAACGAAATGAGCAACGACCTTAATGACCTTCTGGATAATGTTAACGACAGGAGAGTGAGGCTTGAATACAGAGACAGAGGAAAATTCGAAGCCGAACTGAAATTTGCAGATGATGTTCTAATTTTTAGCATGCATTCCGATATTTTTCAGTTTGACAGGGATCACTCCATCTGGAAAACTGATTTTGTTAAGAATAACGCCGATAATGCCTATTGCGGAGTAATAAATGTATATAACTTTCTGTCGGATTCCCTTAAATATAACAGGATTGAGGACCTTGGCTACCTTGTTGCCCGTATTTTTGTGAATAAGGACAAATACTTCCTTGTTGAGGGGAAAAGGCAGAAAAGATCGGTCAGAAGTTTTGGCAAAAGCCAGTTGACAAAAGAGGAACTGGTATCGGTTATTGAAACAGCAATACTGTATACACTCTCTTTTGACCTTCTCGTACCTCCGTTTGATTTGGTTAAAGTTGCAAGTGTGGAGCAGATTAATGACAAGATTGAAAGCGCAAAACTGCAGACAGGCAAAAGAATGGGATACAAGTACAATTCCGATGACGTACTTGATGCTTAATTTTAATATATAGGAGAGGTTCAATGAAAAGATTATCGATATTTTTCACAGCTGTTTTATTTTTATCAATTTCTCTTTCCGCTCAGGATGCAAAAACACAGATACAGGACAGACATTCTGTACCGGGTTTATCTAAATCCCATCAGATAATATTGAACTTAACTTCTCAGTTCTCTATTCCGGACCTGAAAAAGCCGGAGGGACCGAAAAAAAGTAACTGGAAAAGCGGAGCCCTTCTTCAAATGGGCTTTTCTCAAATGTCGCTCACAAACTGGGCAGCTGGGGGATATTCATCTGTGGCACTAAATGCCTATGTGAATACTTTCAAGACATACGAGGCAGGGGATATGTTCTGGGAAAACAGGCTGCAACTTGCATGGGGCTTTATCAATTCATTTGGTGAGAATTTTAAAAAGAGCGACGATAAAATAATTTTTGATAGCAAATATGGTTACCGTGCATGGAAAAAGATCTTCTTTTCTACTGCATTTAACTTCCGCTCTCAGTTTTCCAATAGTTTTAATTATCCGGTTAGCACAGGAAAAACACTCGTATCCGGCCCGTTCTCTCCTGCCTATTTCTCTCTTGGTGTTGGTCTCGACTATAAACCGGTAAGAGCTGTCTCTGTCAACTTTTCTCCACTTACGAGCAACCTGGTTGTTGTTACAAAAGAATCTCTAAGGACAAAATACGGAAACAGAATTGATCAGCCGGCGAAACTGGAACTTGGTGCTCAGCTGAAAGTCGATTATAAACAGCAGCTTTCGAAAGATGTTGCAGTTGCTTCTACATTAATCCTGTTCTCCGATTTCCTTGGTAAACCGCAAAATATTAAGGTCAACTGGGATTTGTTTGTTGATACAAAAATAAATAAGTATTTTTCCGCAAACATCAGAACAAATCTTATTTACGATGACAACATCCTCATCCCGGACAAGAATAGTGTACTTGACAAGAGGGTTCAGTTTAAAGAAATTTTATCCATAGGATTCTCACATACATTTGGCCAATATAAAAAATAATGCAGGAACGATTTAAAGAGAAGTTCCTCTTTTTAACAGGGGCAAACTCTGCTCAAAACACTCAAAAGTATCCGGGGGTACTTGTTGCTGTGAGCGGAGGTATAGACTCTATGTCTATGGCCAATCTTGTTCTTAAATGCCAATATCCCAATTTTGCTGTTGCAACTGTAAATTTCAACCTAAGGGGGGAAGAAAGCGACAGGGATGAAGCTCTTGTCCGCAACTGGGCCGGGGAAAATAACATAAAGTTCTATTCGAAATCTTTCGACACAGAGGGATATGCTCTTTCAAAAGGAATTTCTATCCAGATGGCAGCAAGAGAGTTACGCTACGGGTGGTTTTATGAGATTATGGACAAAGACGGGTTTGATTGTCTTGCAATAGCCCATAATCTCAATGATACAGTTGAGACACTGTTTATAAATATTCTCAGAGGTACAGGTGTTGACGGACTTGCTGCAATAAGAGAAGTTGTCGAGATTCCTTTAAAAGGCAAAAAAATTATCCGCCCTTTACTTGGATTTACCCGGAAAGAGATTGAAGAGTATGCAGCAAAAGAGGAAGTTAAGTATTATCACGATCATACTAATTTCGAAAATCACTACTCAAGAAATAAAATTAGAAACCTGATATTCCCTCTTGTTGAAGAGATAAACAGCTCTTTTTTACATACGGCGGAAAAAAGCATCAAACATTTCACTACAGCAGGAAACATCCTTAGGGATTTATATCTGCAAAAGAGAGAGAAAATATTAGTGCCCGAAAGCACGCCGGAAAAAACTGAATTTCTTCTTGAACCGCTTTTGACTGAAAAATATCCCGAGTACTGGCTTTTCATGCTTCTTGAGGAGTACGGTTTTAATTCCGATCAGGTACGGCAGATATCTGCTTCGCTAAGCGGAAATCCAGGCAAATTATTTTACTCTTCTACCCATCGCGTTTTAAAGGACAGGGACAAACTCATTATTACTCCCATTACTCTTCCGGAAAACGCCGGGCTCATCACTACTTCTATTCCTCTTCCTGAAAATGCCGGTGACCATTTGACCATTAGCGATATTGTAGAAATTTCTGTTTATGAGAAAACCGCTCAGTTCACGCCTGCTCCTTCAAATAAGATTTTCTTTATGGATGCCGATAAAATTGAGTTTCCGCTTTCGGTAAGGAAATGGAAAGACGGAGACAAGTTCCGCCCTCTTGGAATGTTTGGCAACAAAAAAGTGAGTGACTATCTTACCGATGTAAAGAGGGATATGTTCACAAAAGAAAACCGGTATGTACTCACTTCTGCAAAAGGACAGATACTTTGTCTGCTTGGCGAACGCATAGACGACCGGTTCAAGGTATCCACCTCTACCGCCAGAATACTCGAGGCTCATCTTCTAAAGTAGATTCTCAGGCCGCGAGTTGTGACTCATTTTTTGTATAAAATTCCTTTACACGTTGTAAAATAATTTCGTTTACTCCGGCTCCGGTTTGCCATTGAATTGACCTGATATTCATAACCCGGAAAGAAATTTCACGAAT
>JAGDMC010000176.1 GCA_017860395.1 Bacteroidota bacterium
TTCGCCAATTCTATCGTACATTTTCCTGAAAGCGTTCCATGGAGTGTTTTCTCCTGATTTTTCATCTATGGTTCTTCCATAGAAACCATCAAGAAATACACCCACTCCAGACCATACGGTATGCATAATGCCAAGGAAACGGGGGCTCATCTGCTTAGAAGAATTCTGTCTGAAACGAACCATGTCTTCCACCTGCATTACTGCACTTCCGGGATTTCTCCACGGGCATGTCATTACGGACAGTCCTTTCATTGCAAAATATGCTGCAGTAAGATCGGGACGTTCGTAGTGCCAGTCGCAGATAACAACATCTTTAGGAATCATGTCGATTGCCCTGTGGGTATTTATATAGCTTCCTTCCCAGCGTCCAAGACCAATTGTTCTCCCGTCTAGAAGCCGGTCTCCCCACATCCACATTTTACGCCCTTTTAAAGCCAGATGGTCACGGATTGTGTGAACTTCACCGGCAAAAAGTTCGGCTTTGTCCCTTCCTGCGCAACGAGGACATTTGTCGTTTCCTAAGTCAAATACCTCATCCATTCCGGCGTGAAATGCTTCGGAATCGAAAACATCACAAATTTCGTCCACCACATCAAAGACAACGGTGTGAACATCCGGATGCAAAGGGCAGTAGCTCTTCATGTTGAATCCGTTCATTACAACTTTGGTTGTATCTGGCACTTTTGGCATAGGAGTTTCGTCAAACTGAGGATAAACCTTTAAAAGTTTACCGGGTCCTCTGCTTCCGGACTGGTGGCCAAGAAGGTCTATGAGCGGAATTACTTTGATATTATTCTCCCTGCACGCCTTTAATATTTTCCTGACTTCCCTTTTTGAAAGGGCAAGAGTATCAATAAGCTCAGGATGACTCTTGAATTTGTATTTGTATTCGACTCTTAAAACCAGAGTATTTACGTTCCTGGGAGCAAGCTCTGTTTTAATAAAATTTATAAACTCATCAAGATTGTCGGGAGATGGCAAGGCAATGCAAAAACCTCTTAATGGCAACAGAGTGTCAAGTCTATTCTGGCCACAGACAGAATAGCTTGTGGACGCAATAAATAGAAGCGAAACCAGAATTCCGATTACAAGTTTTTTCATATTGGCTGAAGTTTAGGTGACGAATTATAGTACAATATTAAGTTTATTTTTCTACAATTTGTACATTTGAAGAATCGCACATTACCCCTATAATTTTTTTAAAATGAAAAAGGGAATAAAGCTTGTTTCTACAATAACAAATCTCGAATATTCCTTTGACAGGATTGAGGAATTTGCCGATAACGGAGAGTCTCTGGAGGTTCACATCGATGGACTGGAAAATGCAGGAATCAAGGCCGGAAAAAACCTATGGGAGAGGTTTATCGATTTTCTTCCTTTCTCGGATATTGATGAATCTGTTTCTCTGGGAGAAGGAAACACGGCTCTCATAAAAGCAGATAAGAAACTTCTCGATTTTGTGGGGCTGGATAACCTGTATATTAAGAACGAGACTCAGAATCCCACATGGAGCTTCAAGGACAGGGGTTCATTTGCCTGTATTGCCATGGCCAAAGAGATGGGCGAAGATGTAAGCGCGACAATTTCCACAGGGAACATGGGGAGTTCAATCTCTGCCTATGGAGCAAAGGCCGGAATTAAAATAATTGTATTTGTACCGGAATTCACGCCTAAGGAAAAAGTTATGTCGATGAGTATTCACGGGGCAACAGTTATGAAAATCATAGCTCCAGACTACTCGGAAATGAAAAAGCAGATTCTGAGCCTGGCAAAAAAAATGAATTTGAGGATTGTTTCAGGCAACGGCCCTTTTCGCGTAGAAGGATATAAGCTCACCTCTTTTGAAATGTTTGAGCAAATGAATGGCGAAGTTCCGGATTACATAACCATCCCAACTTCGGCGTGCGGGCACATAAGGGGTATCTTTAAGGGTTATAAGGAACTGTTTGTTGCAGGAATTATTAATAAAATTCCAAAAATGATAATAGTCCAGGCAATGAATAACAGCCCTATTGTGAGTGCAATAAAAGAGGGGAAGAAACATGTCGTCCCATTTTCAAATTTCCACACTGTTGCCGAAGCCATAACAACCGGAAACCCCATGGGCGGGGACGAAATCATAGACAAGGCATATAAATACGGCTGGCTGGCAGAGAGCGTTACCGAAGATGAGATAATTGAATCTCAGAAACTGCTGGCAGAGTCGGGTTATTTTGTTGAACCGGCATCGGCAACTCCGCTTTATGCAATAAAAAAGCTGAGAGAATCGGGGAAAATAGAAAAAACAGCAACCGTTGTGACAATTCTCACCGGCTCGGGATTAAAAGACATGAAAGTTTTACGATATCATAAATTCAATGTCACACTCGTCAATGTGAATGATGTTGAAAAAGCTTTGTCAAATGTGAAATAGCATTCCTCAATTTTGAGTGTCCTCTCGACTTTTTTACGTACTTTCGCGGCCTAAAATTTATTGAATGGTTTCATGTGACGGATTGTGCGTTGAGTTTAGCGGGAGTATATTGTTCGAGAATATCTCTTTTGTAATCAATGACAAAGACAGGATTGCCCTTATGGGGAAAAACGGAGCAGGCAAGTCTACTCTGCTTAAGATTCTTGCAGGAGCGAGGCAACCCACAAGAGGTGTCATCTCTGCTCCAAAGGACTCTGTAATTGCATATCTGCCCCAGCATCTGATGACCGAAGACGGCCGTACTGTTTTTGATGAAACGGCAATGGCGTTTTCGCATTTGCACGACATTGAGGCAAAAATTGCCGATATCAACAAACAGCTGGAAGAGAGAACCGATTATGACTCGGATGACTATTATAAGCTCATCGAGGAGCTGTCGGCAGTGAGCGAGAAGTATTATGCTATTGACATAACCAACTACGAGGAGGATGTTGAAAAGGTATTGCTCGGGCTTGGTTTCATGAGGGAGGATTTTCAACGGCAGACAACTGAGTTTAGCGGAGGCTGGAGGATGAGGATTGAACTTGCAAAGATTCTGCTTCGCAAACCCGATGTGATTTTGCTGGACGAGCCTACCAATCACCTGGACATGGAATCCATAATGTGGCTGGAAGATTTTCTTATAAACAATGCCAAGGCTGTTGTGCTCATTTCCCATGACCGGTCTTTCGTGGACAGGGTAACCAACAGAACCATTGAAATTACAATGGGCCGTATTTACGACTATAAAGTAAACTACTCGCACTATCTTGAACTCCGCAGGGAGCGGAGGGAACAGCAGCAAAGGGCGTACGAGGAGCAACAGAAAGCTATTGCCGAAACAAAGGAGTTTATCGAAAGATTCAAGGGCACATATTCCAAAACAAATCAGGTTCAGTCGAGGGTTAAGACGCTTGAGAAGATGGAGATACTTGAAGTGGACGAAATTGATACATCTGCCCTTAAGCTTAAGTTTCCTCCATCGCCACGCTCGGGGAATTTTCCTGTGAATCTGGACTCTGTAGGGAAAACCTACGGCGAAAAGAATATATTTTCAAATGCCTCTTTCACTATCCACCGTGGAGATAAAGTTGCTTTTGTGGGCCGGAACGGAGAGGGAAAGTCTACACTTGTAAAATGTATAATGAAGGAGATAGAGCACGATGGCAAACTCGCTCTGGGACACAATGTACAGATAGGATATTTTGCTCAGAACCAGGCTTCTCTTTTGGATGAAACGCTAACCGTTTTCCAGACTATTGACGATGTTGCAGTTGGCGACATCAGGTCAAAAATCCGGGATCTTCTTGGTGCTTTTATGTTTGGCCGGGACGATGTGGATAAAAAGGTAAAAGTACTTTCAGGCGGCGAAAGAACCCGTCTTGCAATGGTGAAGCTGCTTCTGGAACCTGTGAATTTGCTGATTCTCGATGAGCCAACAAACCATCTGGACATGCGCACCAAAGACATATTAAAGCAGGCTTTGGTTTCGTTCACTTGTTTCAAAAGTTTATGAGTTTGGAAACAAGCGTGTAGTCGAACACCTAGAAACCATTCAGGGTTTTCTTGAGAAAAAACGGATGGAAAATCTGAAGGAAATTGAGATTAAAGGCAAAGGTTAATCCCTGCAGAATAATTTTCTCAAAAAATTTTCCTGTTAAGAAGCTCCATGAAGTTCTTTTTGTATGCGTCCGAAATAGGAATGTAGCATTTACCAAATACAATTCTGTTGCGCTCAATGGTTTTAACCTTTGAAATATTTACGATAAAAGAGCGGTGGACGCGTACGAAAATTTGCGGCGGAAGATTTGCTTCAATGTTTTTAAGAGCAGAAAGAGTCATTATTTTCCCTGCACTCTCGATATAAATGGCAACATAGTCTCTTACTGCTTCGATATAAATTATATCACTGAAATCAATTTTGTGAAGTTTATAATCGGCTTTTACCATTATGCTGCCGGGTTCTGATGATTCAGCGGGGGAGGGCCCTGAGATATATCGCTGTGCTTTTTGAGCAGACTTTAAAAAATCGGAATAGCTTATTGGCTTTAATAAATAATCAATAGCATCGGCTTTAAAACCTTCCAGTGCATACTGGTCAAATGCTGTGGTAAAAATCACTTTGGTTTTGTATGTGTCTATGATTGAGGCTAACTGCAGCCCGGAAAGATTAGGCATCTGGATATCCAGAAAAAGCAGATTGGCCTCATTATTTTTCATTGCAGTCAGTGCGTCTATGGCACTTCCATAACAACCAATCAACTCCAGAAAAGGTGTCTGGGTTATATATGATTTTATTAGTTCCAGAGCCAGAGGTTCGTCGTCTACGGCAATGCATTTAATTTTCATAACCATTAATGTTTATTGGAACAATTACTCTTGCAAAATACGCATTGCCTTTAGTTTCCGTGAAAAGTAAATCGCTGTTAGGATATAACAGGGAGAGGCGTTTACGGAGATTTTCAAGCCCGATGCCGGACCCGCTCTTGTCTTCAGTTGTCTTTGGAAAAGAGCTGTTTCGGACAGAGCATATTACTGATTTTCCAGCTTCAATCTCAATTTTAATTTCGATGAAAGATGGCTCTTTTGGACTGACTCCGTGTTTGAACGCATTCTCTACCACAGAAATAAAAAGCAGCGGAGGTATTGCTATCCCCTGGTCATTTTCCGGCAGATCTATGGTTACTGAGACGTTTGCCGGCAGCCGGAGTTTCATGAGATTACAATATCCTTCTACAAACTCGAGCTCTTTTTTTAACGGAATTTTTTCTCTTGATGCTTCATACAACTGATATCTCAGCATCTCGCCAAGACTGTGGACTGCATACTGAGCCTGATCCTGGTTAAACGTAATCAATGCATAAATATTATTGAGAGAATTAAAAAGAAAATGGGGGTTCAGCTGGCTCTTCAGTTGCAGAAGTTCGGCAGCAGTATTTTCTTTTTCAAGTTTCTGCATTCTCGATTGCACCTCATACCAGCGTCCGGTCATTTTAACGGCAACACTCACGCAAACCACCAAAGTCTGCATAATAATATTTATAACCATCGGCATCACCATCCCGTCTCCGGGCGGAGGGCCGGCATGAGGTTTGGGTTCGAAGACCATAAAGGCATCTCTGACCAAATATGACAAATAGCTTAAAATAAGGATAATTACTAAATTCCAGAAAATGAATTTTGAAATATTCTTATTAAACAGGTATCGATGAATGAGAAAGTGGTAATTGACATAAAAAATTAATATAAAAGCCAGAGGCATTAATAACGCACCAATGCCATGGCTCATGTTTATTGGCTCTCCCCTTAATATTGCAAAAATATAGGGCATGGAAATAACCCCTCCCCAAATGAAAAAGTGGATGAAAATCTGAATTTTTTTGTTTGTTTTTGGCAACATAACAGGAGTATTTATATGTGAAGATACAGATTTTAATAATTATTCGTAGCGGAGAGCAACAATAGGGTCCAGTTGTGAGGCTTTTTTTGCAGGATACCAGCCAAAGAAGACTCCGGTGGCAAAGCATACAAAAAACGAAAGGAGTATTGATACTATGTTAACAATGAAGGGCCATCCAAGTATGGACGAAATAATAAAAGTAAGAAGTATTCCAAACAGGATTCCCACGATTCCTCCAATTAAGGAGATGATTATCGACTCCGTGAGAAACTGCATGAGAATATCCCACTTTAAAGCACCTATTGCCATTCTGAGGCCGATTTCCTTGATGCGCTCTGTAACGGTGACATACATAATATTCATATACATAATATTCATGATTCCTATTCCTCCCACAATGAGCGAAATCGCTGCAATGGCGGCTAAAAGAGCAGTGAGCATTCCGGTAACATTAGAAATCATCGAAAGCATCTCCGCCTGTGTCCTTATTTCAAAATCTACTTCGTCCGTTGGCTGCAGTTTGTGAGTTCTTTTAAGGATATTGGTCATTTCTGTAACAGCATTGGCCGAGCGCTCTTCTGATACTGCATTTGCAAATATTGTGTGATAGTGGGTTATTGCCAGTATGCGTTTCTGGACAGTTGTATAAGGAAGATATACAATGTTGTCCTGATTCTGACCCATGGCGTTTTGCCCTTTAGCCTCCAGTATTCCTATGACTTTAAGCGGAATATTGTTGAATCTTATAAACTGACCCACAGGATAAGTGCCATCTGCAAAGAGTTCGTCTACAATTGTTTTTCCTATTATGCACACTTTTGCAGCATTGTCCACATCATTCTGGGAAAAGAGTATACCTCTGTCCAGATTTATTTCCCTAATGGAGAAAAAGGGGATGTCCACCCCCTGCAACGTAGAAGGAGTGTTGTTTGTCCCGAATACCAGCTGTCCGTTTGCATTCACAGACGGAGAGACGGATTTAATCTCTTTTGCCTCTTTCCTTATTGCTTCAACATCCTCTTTGGTTAAAGACTTTGCATTGGAAGAACCCATACTCACTCCCCCCTG